>DASZON010000223.1:0-1761 GCA_035550755.1 Actinomycetota bacterium
GAGGGCCGGCTCGATCTCGCCGGCCAGCATGAGTACGTCGCCGACGTCGACCACCTTGAGGACCTGGAGGGCGTCCACCCCCAGGGCGAGCGACGGCCGGGAGCCGTCGTGGCCCAGGTAGTCGGTGCCGCGGATGGCCGAGGGGCCGAAGCGGGCCCCGGGCCGGTGGCTGGTGCCGCCGTCGAAGGGGGCGCCGACGACGACCACGTCCGCGCCCTCCAGCGACGCCGGGTCGTCCAGGTCGGCCCGGGGCACCCCGAGGAAGGTGAACTCCGGGCCGTACATGGTGAACCCGGCGCTCTCCGGGTCAGGTCGTGACATGCAGGGCCTCCAGGCCGCGGAGGATGTAGGTCGGCTTCCAGGCCGGCTCGGCGGCCGGGGCCATCCCGGGCAGGCGGTGAAGCAGGGTCCCGAACGACAGCTCCAGCTCCAGGCGGCCCAGCGGCGCCCCCAGGCAGTAGTGGACCCCGGCTCCGAAGCTGAGGTGCTGGGCGGCGTCGGGGCGGCCGAGGTCGAGCCGGTCGGGGTCCTCGAACACGGCCGGGTCGCGGTTGGCCGACCCGAACACCAGCCCGAGCTCGGCCCCCTTGGGCACCGCGACCCCGGCGACCTCGACGTCCTCCAGCACCCAGCGCTCGAACATCTGCAGGGGGGTGTCGTAGCGCAGCAGCTCGTCGATCGCCCGGGGCAGCAGCCCGGGGTCGCGGCGCAGGCGCTCCAGCTGGTCGGGGTGGCGGAACAGCTGCCACCAGCCGATGCCGGTGAAGTTGACCGTGGCCTCGTGGCCGGCGTTGAGGAGCAGGACCACGGTGCCGATGAGCTCGTCCTCGGTCAGCTGGTCGCCGCCGTCGACGACCTGGGTGAGGGCGGTGACGAGGTCGTCGCCGGGGCGGGCCCGGCGATCCCGGGACAGGACCCGCAGGTACTCGGAGAACTCGGTGGCGGCCCGGGAGGCGGTGCGGCCGGCGTCCTCGGTCGGGTTGACCTCGTACATGCCGCAGATCTGGGCCGACCAGGGCCGCAGCAGCGGCCGGTCGGCCTCGGGGATGCCCAGCAGGTCGCTGATCACGGCCACCGACAGGGGCTCGGCCAGCCCGGCCACCAGGTCGCCCCCGCCGGCGTCGGCGAGGTCGTCGACGAGGTCGTCGACCCGGCCCTGGACGCGGTCGCGGAGCCGCTCGACCATCCGGGGGGTGAACGCCTTGGCGACCAGCCGCCGCAGCCGGGAGTGGTCGGGCGGCTCCCGGTCGAGCATGCCGTTGCGGATCAGGTACCAGAACGGGCCCAGGTACCCGGGCTCCTCGGGCCGGCCCATCTCGGCGTGGGTGGCCACGTGCAGGTAGGTGCGGCCGAAGCGGCGGTCGCGGAGCAGCGCGTTGACGTCGCCGTGGTGGGGGACCAGCCAGTGGTCGCTGCCAGGGTCGTACAGGACCCGCCCGGCCGCCCGCAGCCGCTGGTACGCCGGGTAGGGGTCGGCCACGAACCCCGGGTCGGCCGGGGCGAACGGGGCCGTGACGGTCATCGGGACCCCGATCGACCGGGGGACCACCCCGCCGGTCCCCCGGACCCCCCCGGTCGACCGGGGGACCACCCCGGCGGTCCCCCGGACCCCCCCGGGCCCTCGAGGCCGTCGACGGCGCGTTCCAGGGCGGCGGCGGCCCGCCCGGGGTGGAACGCGCCCGCGAACCCGTTGGCGGTCATGGCCGCCACCTGGCGGTCGTCCAGCCCCAGGGCCTCGGCCACCACCCGGTACTCCGACGA
>DASZON010000224.1:0-4314 GCA_035550755.1 Actinomycetota bacterium
CAGATGCTGGCCGACGCCGAGGGGGGGACCAAGGTCGTCAGCGTGCAGGTCGGTGGGGCCGGGCCGGTCGAGGAGGCGCTGGCCGTCGCCCGCCGGGTGGCGGACAGCCCGCTGGTCAAGACGGCCGTGTACGGGGGCGACCCCAACTGGGGGCGGGTGCTCCAGGCGGCCGGGACGGCCGGGGTGGCGTTCGATCCAGGGGCGGTACGGCTGGAGGTCGCCGGGGGGCCGGGGGCGGCCGGGATCGAGGCCGCCGCCGGGGCGCTGGAGCGGGTGGCGCTGGTCGAGCGGGGCCGGCCGACCGGGGCCGACGCCACCGCGGCGATGGCCTGCCGGGAGCTCGAGCTGCGGCTGCACCTGGGCGGCACCGGGCCGTGGGCGGAGATCCGGACCAGCGACCTCACCCCCGAGTACGTGCGGCTCAACTCGGAGTACACGACGTGAACACCACCTCCCTGGACGACCTGCAGGCCAAGGCGGCGGCGGTCCACGAGGCGCTGCCCTGGATCAAGCGGCTGTCGGGCTGCACGGTGGTGGTCAAGTACGGCGGGGCGGCCATGGGGACCCCCGGGTTCGACGCCTTCGTCGACGACGTGGTGCTGCTGCGCTACGTGGGCGTGGACGTGATCGTCGTCCACGGTGGCGGGCCCGAGGTCAGCCAGCTCATGACCCGGTTCGGGAAGGAGCCGGTGTTCGTCGACGGGCACCGGGTGACCGACGCCGAGACCATGGACCTGGCTCGGATGGTGCTGGTCGGGCGGGTCAACAAGACCCTGGTGGGGCGGATCAACACCCACGGGCGGCTGGCCGTCGGGCTGTCGGGGGAGGACGGGCTGCTGCTGGTGGCCCGGCCGCGGGTCGACCCGGGGGGTCGCGACCTCGGGTACGTGGGGGACGTGGAGACGGTCGACCCGACGGCCCTGCGGGCGCTCACCGACAAGGGGCTGGTGCCGGTGGTGGCGACCGTGGCCGCCGGGCCCGGGGGGCAGCCGTACAACGTCAACGCCGACGCCGCCGCCGGGGCGCTGGCGGCGGCGCTGGGGGCGGAGAAGCTGGTCTACCTGACCGACGTCGAGGGGCTGTACGCCGACCTGGCCGACCCGGGGTCGCTGCTCGAGCAGCTCACCGTCGACCGGGTCGAGGCCATCCTCGCCGGGGGCGAGGTCGCGGCCGGGATGGTGCCCAAGCTCACCGGGATCGTGACCGCGATCCGGGGCGGGGTGCGGCGGGCCCACATCCTCGACGGGCGGCGCGAGCATGCGCTGCTGCTGGAGCTGTTCACCGACTCCGGGGTGGGGACCATGGTGTCTGAAGAGGAGGTACAGGCGTGACCAGCCTGCCCGAGCGCGAGGCGGCGGTGCTGTGGCCGACCTACGTGCGGCCCCAGGTGGAGTTCGTCCGGGGGCAGGGGGTGCGGCTGTGGGACACCCGCGGGCGCGAGTACCTGGACTTCCTCGGGGGGATCGCGGTGGTGGCGGCCGGTCACGCCCACCCGCGGGTCGTCGAGGCCGTGTCGGCCCAGCTCGGCACCCTCGGGCACACCTCCAACCTCTACTTCACCGGCCCCCAGGTGGAGCTGGCCGAGCGGCTGGTCGGCCACTTCGGCGGGGACGCCAAGGTGTTCCTGTCGAACTCGGGGGCCGAGGCGAACGAGGCGGCCATCAAGGTGGCCAGGCGCTGGGGCCGGGCCAACCGGGGCGAGCAGGCCACCGGGATCGTGGCCACCCTCGGCGGCTTCCACGGGCGGACGCTGGCCACCCTGGCCGCCACCGGCAAGCCGGCGATGCACACGCCGTTCCAGCCGCTGCCGCCCGGGTTCTCGCACGTGCCCTTCGGGGACGTGGAGGCGATGGCGGCGGCCATCGGGCCGGACACGGCGGCGGTGCTGGTCGAGCCCATCCAGGGCGAGGCCGGGATCCGGGTCCCGCCGCCCGGGTACCTGCGGGCCGTCCGCGAGCTGACCTCGCGGGCGGGGGTGCTGCTGATCGTCGACGAGATCCAGTCGGGGATGGGCCGTACCGGGCGCTTCTTCGGCCACCAGCACGCGGAGATCCGGCCCGACGTGGTCACCATGGCCAAGGCCCTCGGCTCCGGCTACCCGATCGGGGCCACCATCGCCCGCACCGAGGTGGCCGACGCCATGCAGCGCGGCGACCACGGCACCACCTTCGGCGGCAACCCGGTCGCCTGCACCGCCGCCCTGGCTACCCTCGACGTGGTCGAGCCGCTGCTCGGCGGCCACGTCGACAAGGTCTCGACCCGGCTCGCCGACGGGCTGGGCGAGCTGCGGGGCCGCCTCACCGGCCGCTCCACCTGGGCGCCGCCGAGCCAGGACGACAACGACGAGGACCTGGCCGGCTCCGAGGTCCGGGGGGCCGGGCTGTGGTTCGCCCTCGACCTCGGCCCCGAGGCGCCGGCCGACGCCCGCCAGGCCGCCCTCGCCGCCCTCGGCCGGGGCCTGGTCGTCAACCCGGTCACCGACACCGCCCTGCGCCTGGCCCCGCCCCTGGTCGTCACCGAGGACGAGATCGACGAGGGCCTGGCCCGCCTCGGCGCCGCCCTGGAGGAGGCCGGCCTGTGTCGCTGAAGGCCGCCCGCCAGCAGGCGCTGGCCGCCCTCCTGCGGACCCGGCAGGTCTCCAGCCAGGCCCGGATGCTGGACCAGCTCCGAGCCCAGGGCTTCGACGCCACCCAGGCGACCATCTCCCGTGACCTCGACGACCTGGGCGCGGTCAAGGTCCGGGGGCCGGACGGCCGCCTGGTCTACGCCCTGCCCGAGCCCGGCAACGGCCCCAAGCCCGGCCAGGACGAGGTCCGGCGCATGCTCGGGGCGTGGCTGCTGGCCGTGGTCCCGAGCGGCAACCTGGTGGTGCTCCGCACCCCGCCCGGCCATGCCGGGGCGCTCGCCTCCGCCCTCGACCGGGCCGGCATCGCCGGGGTCGCCGGCACCGTCGCCGGCGACGACACCATCCTGATCGTCTGCAACGAGCGCACCCCGGGCCGGGTCATGGCCCGCCAGCTGGCCGCCCTGGCCGTCACCGACATCCCCGCCATCGCCGAACCCTACCGAGGAGCCACCGCATGACCCGACCTCCCGCCGACCTCGTCGTGCTCGCCTACTCCGGCGGGCTGGACACCACCGTGACCGTGCACCGGCTGGTCCACGAGCAGGGTCGCGCCGTGGTCGCCCTGCTGGCCGACGTCGGCCAGGGCGAGGACCTCCAGGCGCTGGCCGGCCGCGCCCTGGCCGCCGGGGCCACCGACGCGGTGGTGGTGGACGCCCGGGACCGGTTCGCGGCCGAGTTCCTGGTCCCAGCCGTCCGGGCCAACGCCCTCTACGAGGGCCGGTATCCGCTGGTGTCGGCCCTGTCCCGGCCCCTGATCGCCCAGCTGCTGGTCGAGGAGGCCCGGCGCCGCGGGGCCGGGGCGGTCGCCCACGGCTGCACCGGCAAGGGCAACGACCAGGTCCGCTTCGAGGTCAGCGTGGGCGCCCTGGCCCCCGACCTGGAGATCCTGGCCCCGGTCAGGGACTCGGCCATGAGCCGGCCCGAGGCGATCGCCTACGCCGACAAGCACGGCCTCGACCTGGGGGGGATCACCGAGGCCAGGCCGTTCTCGGTCGACCAGAACCTATGGGGCCGGACCATCGAGGCCGGGGTCCTGGAGGACCCCTGGCTGGCCCCACCCGACGAGGCCTTCGAGTGGACGGTGTCGCCGGCGGCGGCCTCGGGGACCCGCGAGCTGGTGGTCGGGTTCGAAGGCGGGGTCCCGGTCGGCGTCGACGGCCAGGAGACCGGGCTGGCCGGGGTCGTCGCCGCCTTGAACCGGGCCGGAGGTCAGGTGGGGTTCGGGCGGGTCGACATGATGGAGAACCGCCGGGTGGGCATCAAGAGCCGCGAGGTCTACGAGGTCCCCGGCGCCCTGGCGGTGATCGCCGCCCACCGCGACCTCGAGGACCTGACCCTGGACCGCGACGTCCTCCACGAGAAGGCCCGGCTCGACATCCGCTACGCCGAGCTGGTCTACGACGGGCTGTGGTTCTCGCCCCTGAAGGCGGCCCTGGACGCGTTCGTGGCCGAGACCCAGGCCGCCGTCACCGGTGAGGTCCGCCTGGAGCTGTCACCCGGCCGCTGCCAGCCCACCGGCCGGCGGGCCGAGCGGGCCCTGTACCGGCCCGACCTGGCCACCTACGAGGCCGGCGACGCCTTCGACCACGACGCCGGGCGGGGGTTCGTGTCCCTGTGGGGCCTGCCCGCCCGCACCTGGGCCCGGGTCCACGGGGATGGGTGACCGGCCCGGGGAGGGCCCGGGGGCG
>DASZON010000225.1:0-19591 GCA_035550755.1 Actinomycetota bacterium
CGGGTCGACGGCCTGGTAGTGGGCCCGCCCCAGGTGGGCGTCGGCGATCGCGACCAGGCGGGCCATCAGTCGAAGAACCCGCTCATGGCCTCGGCCGGGCGCTCGCGGGGCGGCTCGGGCGCGGGCACGCTCTGGAGCCACTCCTCGTACAGGTGGACCCGTGCCGGGAGGGCGAACGGGGCCTCGGGGTTGGTGACCAGGGCCTCGCCGGGCATCAGGGTCTGGATCTCGGCCCCGAGGTCGGACAGGTCCTGCTTGGAGGAGGACCGCAGGGTGTTGCGGTCGCGCTCGTCGGCCAGGCCGAGCACGAAATAGGTGTTGAACTGGCTCAGCAGCTCGGGGTCGATGAGCTTGGGCTGCTGGGTGACGGCGCACAGGCCGACGTTGAACTTGCGGCCCTCGCGGGCCAGGCGGGGGAAGACGTTGAACTCGGCGTCGTCGAGCCGGGTCAGGACCCGCTGGGCCTCCTCGAGGGCGACCAGGGTCCGGGGCAGCTGCCCGAACCGCTCCCGGTCGTTGCGGTAGGCGTTCGCCCGCTCGTCGAGCAGGCTGCGGGTGAGCAGGGAGGCGACCAGGGTCTCCTCGACCGCCTCCAGGCCCGAGGTGTCGACCAGCACCACCTTGCCCCCGGCGAGGTCGTCCAGGACCTTGCCGGTCAGCGACTGGCTGGGGTCGTCGGTCATCAGGGGCAGGCGCACGATCCGCTTGGCCCGCCGCGACAGCACCTGGATGGTGGCCAGGGCGTGGCGGCCGAGCTCGGCGTCCTTGAGGTCCTCGGGGTCGTCCTCGGCCAGCCGGGTCAGCCACACCCCCTTGTCCCCGAGCAGGGCGTAGGCGCTCTCCAGGGCCTCGGACTGGGGGCCGCTGAACTTCCAGGCGGTGCGCAGGTCGTCCACGGTCAGCTCGGCCAGCGACAGCCGCAGCAGGCTGGCCTGCCCGGCCCGGGGGCTTGGCGAGTAGACCCGCAGGCGCTGTTGCGCCCAGGGGTGGTGGGCAAGGCCGCGGCGGCCGGCGGCCCCGCCCTCCAGGTACTCGCCGTGGGGGTCGAACAGCAGCATCGCGTAGCGGCCCTGGGCGGCCAGGAGCTGGCCGGCCAGGACCTTCATCAGGTTGCTCTTGCCCATGCCGGTGGTGGCGAAGACGCCGACGTGGCTGGGCAGGGTCTCGCCGCGGATCCCCACGGGCAGCTCGATGGTGTCCTCGCCCGACCGCAGGCGGCCGATCTCGACGTCGCCCATCCGCTCGCGCAGGAAGGCCAGGTCGGTGTCGGTGGGGGCGGACACGGCGGCGAACTGGGCGGGCAGGCTCTTGGGCTTGTGGAAGCCGTTGGCGTCGACGTAGCCGAGGGGCACGACCTCGGCCACCTTGTACAGCCGCTTCTCGAAGTCGCGGAGGGTGGTGGCCTCCCCCACCTGGTCCATGGCCATGAGGCCGCCGGCGGTGCGCTCGGCCCAGCCGGCGTCCGACGACTCCGAGCCGTAGGCGACGTCGGTGACCCGGAACAGGTAGCGGCGGCCCCGTTCGGGGTCGTCGCCGGCCAGCAGCTCGCCCAGGAACAGGTCCTCGCCGTAGAACGCGCGGAAGCGGACGTCCAGCACCGAGCGGCCGAAGATGCGTCCCTTGTAGTCCGGCATATCGAAGGGTCCCTCTGTGGTCAGGCGTTCAGGGTCAGGTGGAAGTCGCGCATCACCAGGTCGACGTCGTCCTCGGACAGGCCCTCGCGCAGGAACGCCTCGCGCAGGTCGCGGCGCAGGTCGGCCAGGAGGGGGCCGGGCAGCGACACCTCCCGGTGCACGGCGGCCAGCGGGTAGGGGTAGCCGACGAACGCCGGGTCGTCGGACAGCCCGGCCAGGACGGCGAACAGCTGGCCGGGGTCGCGGTGGCCGCGGACGGCGTCGACCCGGAAGGCGTACGCCCCGGCCCGGGCCAGGCGGGCCACGTACACCTCGGAGGGCTCCTCGGGCCCGGTGACCCGCAGGTACCAGCGGGTCTCGGGGCCGAGCTCCTCCTCGGCCCGGCGCCGCACCCGCAGCACCAGCGGGGCGTACCGGCCCCAGCGGAGCTTTGACGCCTTGGTCACCCCGACCAGGTCGACCCCGCGCTCGCGGGCCAGGTCGTGCACCGGGGAGACCAGCGAGGCGGGCAGGAACGGCCCCGGGTGGAGGCTGCCGTCGACCAGGACGAGGTCGCCGGGACGGGCCGAGCCGACCGCCTCGGCGGTCCGGCGCCACTCGGCCAGCTCCCGGAGCACGTCGACCACGCCCCCCAGGTCGGCCAGCTCACGCTCGCGCCTGACCCCGGCCAGGGCCAGGGCCTCGGCGTAGGCGGCCTTGGCGTCGGCCTGGGTCAGGGCCCGTACCTGGAGCGCGTCGACGTCGCTGGCGAAGGTGGCACGGTCGCGGTGCCAGACCGTGCCCGCCCGGTAGGCGACCAGCCAGAAGCTGCGCCCGTTGAGCAGGCAGGCCGAGCCGCCGTCGACCGCGGCCGCGGTGATCCCGGGGGCGGGGTCGCAGCCGAACTCGACCAGGGGGGCGTCGTCGGCCAGCTCCAGGGCGGCCGCGTCCTCGGGGCCGACCGGCTCGTCGGCCGGGTTGTCGACCCTGGTCCCTTCGTCGGTGAGCAGCCGGCTGAGGTAGCCGGCGGCCTGCCGCACCCGGTCGGCGTAGTCCTCGACGAGCAGCGCGCCTCCCCTCCCCGCACCAAACGAACACACGTTCTACCCGGAGCGTAACCAGAAACCCCGGGAAGGGGAAGCACCGCGGCAGTCTAGCTCAGCCGGGGGGCTGGCCGACCAGATCGCCGAGGCGTTTGGGGGCGACCAGCCGGTAGCTGTCGGCGACCAGCTCGGCGACCTCGCCCCAGTCGACGTCCTGGAGGTCGAGCCGCAGCCCGACCCAGCCGCGCTTGCCGACGTATCTGGGCAGGTAGAAGCGGTGTGGGTCGGAGACGACGAGGCCCTGGTTCTCGCCCGGCGGGGCCTTGCAGAGCACCGCCATCCGGCCGTCGCCACCCTCGTCGTCGACGAACCAGGCGAAGGTGCGGCCCCGGACCTGGAAGCCGAGGTGGGGCCCGTGGTCGGTGACGGTGGCCTCGGGGAGCGTGCGGCAGAGCCGCACCAGCCGGTCGCGTCGGGCCTGGAGGTCGTCCACGCCCGCACCCTAGCAGCCGTCGCGGACAGCCCGGATGCGGGCCGTGGCCGCTCGCCCGACAATGGGGACGTGCCCGCCACCACCGACCGGAAGGTCCAGCTCCTCACCCTCGGCGCCTGCTGCTTCGGGCTGTTCATGGTGATGCTGGACAACACCGTGGTGAACGTGGCCCTGCCCAGCATCCAGCGCGAGCTCGGGGCCACGGTGTCGGGCCTCGCCCTGGTCATCGACGCCTACATCCTGGTGTTCGCCAGCCTGCTGCTGACCGCCGGGTCGCTCGGGGACCGCTTCGGCCGGCGGCGGGTGTTCCGGACCGGCCTGGTGGTGTTCACCGCCGCCTCGGCCCTGTGCGGGCTCGCCCCGACCCTGCCGGCCCTGGTCGCCGCCCGCGCCCTGCAGGCGGTCGGCGGGGCGGCGCTGCTGCCCGGCTCCCTGGCCCTGCTGACCGCCGCCTTCCCCGACCCCCGCGAGCGGGTCCAGGCCATCGGCCTGTGGTCGGGGGTCTCGGCCATGGCCCTGGCCGCCGGCCCGGTGATCGGCGGGCTGCTCACCGACGCCCTCGGCTGGCGCTGGGTCTTCTACGTGAACCTCCCGGTGGGGGTCGCCGCCGTCGTGGTCGCCGGCCGGGTGGTGGCCGAGTCCCGCGACCCCGGGGCCAGCCGCCTCGACCTGCCCGGGCTGGTGCTGGGCAGCCTGGGGCTGGGGGCGGTCACCCTGGGGCTGATCGAGGCCAACCAGCGCGGCTGGGGCTCGCCGGAGATCGTCGGCCTGCTCACCGGCGGGGTGGTGCTGCTGGCCGGGTTCGGGGTCGTCGAGGCCCGCAGCCGCCGGCCGATGGTGTCGCCGCGGCTGTTCCGCGACCGGGCGTTCTCGGCCGCCAACGCCGCCGTCCTGCTGGCCGGGTTCGCCCTGCTCGGGTTCGTGTTCTTCAACACCCTGTACTTCCAGGCCGTGCAGGGCTGGTCGCCGCTCCAGGCCGGGCTGCGGAGCCTGCCCAGCACCCTGTCGGTGGTGGTGTGCGCGCCCCTGGCCGGGCGGCTGGCGTCGCGGGTCGGGTACCGGGTGCCGGTGGCGGCCGGGCTGCTGCTGGCCGGGGCCGGGCTGCTGGCCCTGACCGGGATCGAGCCCGCCACCCCGTACACCCAGCTGTGGTGGAAGCTGGCCCTGGTCGGGGCCGGGCTGGGCCTGTCGATCTCCCCGGCCACCGCCGCCGGGGTCGCGGCCATGCCCGGCACCCAGGCCGGCGTGGCCTCGGCGGTGATCAGCACCAGCCGCCAGGTCGGCGGGGCCCTGGGGGTGGCCGTGCTCGGAGCGGTGGCGGCCGCCCGTTACGGCTCCGCCACCCCGGCCTCGGACCCGGCGACGTTCCTGGCCGGGGTCCACGCCGCCTACCGGGTGGCGGCGGCCGCCCTGGCCCTTGGCGCCGTGTCGGCCTGGCTGTTCCTGCGGCCCCGGCGGGCCGCCCCGGACCCGGCCGGGCCGCCGGTGGCCGCCGGAACCGGCTGACTCAGCCGGCGGCGCCGTCCCAGTCGATGCCGTGGTCGCGCAGCCAGCGCCGGTCGGCGTCGCCGGGGTCGTCGTCCGGGGCGGCGTCGCCCGTGGCGGCGGCGTCGCCCGGGGCCAGGGTGACCCGCAGCCCGGTGAGCCCGACCTCGCCCTTGGTGCCGACGTGGGTGGCCTTGGGGTCGCCCTCGGCCAGCACCAGCCGCTCGTAGTCGGGCGGCCAGCGGACGACGAAATGGCGCCCGCACACCGGGCAGCGCCATTCCTCCATGCCGGAGGCGTCGGTGCCCTCGTGCACCATCTCGTGGGGGAGGGACGCGCCCATCGGGGGTTCCTTTCTCGTGGGCTCCTGGGCTGGTTGTACCCAGGAACGGCACGCCCCCAACGTCGGGGCGTCACACGAGCAGGAACGGGTTGCTCTGGGCGAACGAGGTGACCTGGAAGTTCTCGGAGACCAGGCGGACGTTGTAGTGGAAGGCGCCGGTCAGCCCGGGGGGGATGGCGATCCGCCAGCGCATGATGCCGTCGGCCTCGCCGGGGCCGGTCTTGACGAAGTCGTTGCCGCTGCGGATCCATCCGCCGGCCAGGTTCCACTCCTCCTTGAACGGGTTGCCCGGCGGGTTCAGCGACACCTGACGGGTGACCATGTCGTCGTTGATGGCCGAGAAGGTGAGGGTGTAGTTGGCCCCGCTGTTGCCCAGCACCGCCCCCACCTCGGCCTGGAGGATCAGGTCGAACTGGTCGGGGACGGCGGCGTTGGCGTTGGGGGTGTTGTCCTCCACGGTCCCGTCGACCTGCGCGGTGAACACCCGCACGATCCGCGCGTCGTTGGCGTTCATGGGCCCTCCGGGTGGATGGGAGGAGCGCCCGCTGGTGGGCGCGGGCGCTCCTCGGTCGACGGTCCGGTGGTCAGGCCGTTGGCCTAGACCAGGATGAACGAGTTGCTCTCCAGGAAGGAGACGACGTCGCCGTTCACGCTGACCAGCGAGGCCACGTAGTGCAGGACGTGCCCGCGGGCGGCGTTGTCGACGTTGATCGGGATGACCTGCTCCTTCACGAAGTTCCCCGCCGCCCCGCCGGCCGTCCAGCCGTTGGCCGCGTTGAACTGCTGGTTGAGGGTGCCAGGGCTCATGGCGCCGTTGGGGGCGGCCAGGGTGTCGTCGATGCAGTCGATGCGCAGCCGGTAGTCGGCGGCGCCGTTGCCGATCACGTTGCCGGCCACGGCCTCGAGGTGCAGGTCGAAGGCGTTGGCGGCGGGGCCCCCCGGAGGGCCGGTGTTGGGCTCGTTGTCCTCGACGTCGAGACCGGTGGCGGCGGTGTAGAGCTCGGTGAGCTCAGCGTCGTTGGCCTGGGGCATGGTTGCCGTCCTTCCTTGACGGTGGTGCGGTGGTGCACCGGGTGCTGGTTGTGCGCGCGGCGCCATGCTCCCAGGGGCTGCTTAATGGGCGGTTAACCGGCGCTTAGCCGCGGGGGCGGCTCGATTAAGTCGCTAGACCGGCCGGTGGCGGCGGATCTGCTCGGCCAGGGCGACCGTGGCCGGGTCGGGGTCGACGCCGAGGTCGCGGGCGAGGGCGTCGGCGCAGGCCTGGAACTGGCGCAGGGCCAGGTGGGGCTGGCCCTGGCGGGTGAGGCAGCGCATCAGGCGGCGGTGGCCGTCCTCGCGGCAGGGGTCGCGTTCGACCAGCAGCCGGGACAGGGCCACGCTGGCCCCGTACTGGTGCTGGTCGAACCAGATGGCGCCAAGCCGGTCGAGCACGTCCAGGTGATCGAGCAGCAGGTGCTCGCGGGTGAGGGCCGGCCACTCCTCGTAGGGGTCGTCGGCCAGGAAGTCACCCTGGTAGAGGGCAAGGGCCCGCTCGTACTCGGCGGCCGCCCCCGCCGGGATCCCGGCCGCCTCCAGGCGGCGGCCGCCGGCCACGTGGTGGGCGAACTCGTCGACGTCCAGCCACAGCCGCAGCTGGGGGGCGAGCCGATAGGCGCCGTCCTCCAGCACCACCACCGGGCCGGTGGCCAGGTCCCGGAAGGCGCGGCGCAGGCCGTGCACGGCCACGTTCAGGCTGTTGCGGGCGGCCGCCGGGGCGGCCTCGGGCCAGAACGCGTCCATCAGCTGCTCGCGCCGGGGCCAGGGGTCGCGGTGGGTGACCAGGTACTTGAACAGCGAGCGGCCGCGGCCGCTGGGCCACGCCGCCACCGGCACGTCGCCGAGGCGGACCGTGAGCCGTCCGAGCAGCTGCACTGACAGGAGCTGGCCGCCGGGCTCGCGGACCAGGGTGAGGCCGCCGTGGGCGGTCCGATCGGCGGTCCGGGGCCGGGGCGGGGCCGCCGTGGCGGTCGCCGCCGGGGCCGGCCAGGCCGGCGCTGCTGACTCGGCGATGAGCGACATCTCTCCCCCGTCCGTCGCGCCTCGATGCCGGCATCGTTCCACAACCGGACGACCCGGACGGTGACCGCCGTCACCACCCCCCGGTGCCCTTGGTCACCCTCCGGTCCGAGCACCGCGCAGGGCGCCGGCCAGGAAGTGGAGCTGGGCCGGGGCAACCCGCTGCCAGAACGCGCCGTCGTGGCAGCCCTTGGCCACGGTGACCTGGGCGGTGGGGAGGGTGGCGGCCAGCGCCCGGGCGCCGTCGGCGAACGGGTCGTTGGCGCCGCAGTCGACCCGGACGGCCAGGTCGCCGAGCCGGCCGGCGGCGGCCACCTCGGGCCCGGTCCCGGTCACGGCCGGGCTGGCCGCGGCCACGGCGGTCAGCCGGCCGGGGTCGCCCTCGGCCAGCCGCAGGGCGGCCGCCCCGCCCGCCGACCAGCCGAGCACGCCCAGGCTGCCCGGGCCGGTGCGCAGCCCCAGCCCCGACAGCAACGGCAGCAGCTCCTCGGTCACCATGCCGACGGGGTCGTCGGCGGCCGTGGGCCGCCAGCCGGAGTCCCGGCCGTCGGCCGAGGCCAGGGCGAACGGCCGCGCACCCCCGGCCTCGACCGCCTCGGCCAGGTGGTGGTGGAGGCGCAGACGGTCGAAGGGGGTCCGCTCGCCGCCGGTGGCGGCGTGCAGCAGCAGGCACACCGGCAGCCGGTCGCCGGGCCCGGTCCCGGGTGGCCAGGCGATCCCGTAGCCGACCGTCCGGGCAGGACCCCGGCCTGGACCAGGCCGGCCCCGCCGGCGAGGGCCGCCGCCGCGCCCACAACGCCGGCGGCCAGCGCCTGCCTGCGGGTCAGGGTCCCGGCCATCGGTGGAGCTTGCCACAGCCCCGGTCACCAGGAGACGAGCTTCCAGATCTCCGGTTCGAGGGTGCCGGGCTCGCCGACCTCGGCGAAGATCGCCACCGCCCGCTTGAGGTGGTCCATGGCCTCGGCCGGGCGGCCGTCCAGGTGGAGCAGGTCGGCCAGGTTGTTGTGGAGGGCGGCCTCGCGGTGGCGGTCGCCCTGGCGGGCGCAGAGCGCGAGGGCGTCCCGGGTGCGGGCGACCGCCTGGTCGAGGTCGCCGGTGGCCCGGTGGGCCAGGGCGAGGTTGTTGAGGGCGGCCACCTGGGCGCTGGGGTCTTCCAGGCCCTCGGCCAGGGCCAGGCTCTGCTCCAGGTGCCGGCGGGCCCGGTCGTGGTCGCCGGCCGAGGAGGCGAGCATCCCCAGCATGCCGTGGGCCCGGGCCAGGGCGTCGGCGTCGTCGGCGTCGGTGGCCAGCTCCAGGGCCTCGGCGGCCAGCCGCCCGGCGTCGGCGGCCCGGCCCTGGCGGTGGGCGACCAGGCCGCGGTCGACGGCCAGCCCGGCCCGGCGGGCCTGGTCGCCGTTTGTGCCCAGGCCGTCCTGGGCGGCGGCCAGGTGGCGCTCGGCCCCGTCCCAGTCGCCGCGGCGGGCGCAGACCGCCCCCAGCTTCTGCTCGACCAGCCAGCGCTCGGCCCCGGTGGCCGCCCGGGCGGCGGTGGTGTAGGCGGCCAGGGCGGCGTCGTAGTTGCCGAGCAGGGTCTCCAGGTCGCCGACGCCGGTGTGCAGGCCGGCCGGGTCGGGGTGGCCGAGGGCGGCCGCGGCCCGGTAGTGGTGCAGGGCCTCGTGGTTGGCGAACACGCCCCGGGCCTGGTCGCCGGCCCGCCGGTGCCAGCCGGCGGCCGCCGCCGCGGCCCCGCCCAGCTCCAGGTGGCGGGCGATCGAGGCCGCCGGCGGCTCCCCGACCCCGCCGGGGAACCCCTCCGCGGCCCCGCGGACCCCTGCGGGCAGGTGGCGGCCGCGGCTGGCCGCGGCCAGGGCCTCGCCGACCCGCCGGTGCAGCAGCCGGCGGCGGGCCAGGCTGGTCTGGGCGTACACGAGGTCGCGGACCAGGCCGTGGCCGAAGTCGTAGACGTCGCCGCCGACCTCGTGGACCAGACCACGGGCGGCCAGCTCCTCCAGGGCGGCCACCGCCTCCTCGTCGCTGCGGCCGCTGGCCGCCCTGGCCGTGTCGACGTCGAAGGAGCGGCCGAGCACGGCCGCGGCCGTGAGGACCTGGCGGGCGGCGTCACCGACCCCGCGGACCCGGGCCGCCAGCAGGTCGCGGGCGCCGCCGGGGAGCAGAGCGGGCAGCTCGCCGTCGTCGCCCACCGCGGCCAGGTACTCCAGCACCAGGAAGGGCAGGCCCTCGGTGCGCTCGTGGAGCAGCCCGGCCACCGGGGCCCGGGCCGGGGCGACGGCGGTGACCAGCTCGGCCACCTCGGCCTCGTCCAGCCGCTCCAGCTCGAGCACGCTCCCGTGGCCGGTCCGGCGGGCCTCGGCGGCCAGCCGGCGCAGGCGGGCGTCGGCCGGGACCTGCTCGGAGCGCCAGCAGGCGACCACCAGCAGGGGGCGGCCCTCGAGGCGGTGGATCAGGTAGGCGAGCACGTCCAGGCTGGCCTCGTCGGCCCAGTGCAGGTCGTCGAGGACGAGCAGGCCGGGCACCGGGCCGGCGCAGGCGGCCACCAGGACCTGGCTGACCCCCTCCAGGAACTGGCGTCCCGCGGCCGGGCCGTCCAGCGGCCCGGGTTCGGGGAGGTCGGGGTGGCGCTCGACCAGCTCGGGCAGGAGCCGCCGGGCCTCGGCGAGCCAGTGCACCGGCACCCCGTCCAGGGACCGGCCGCCGGCCAGCACCGCCCGCAGGCCCTCGATGAACGGGCCGTAGGCGACCGCCGCCTCCTCCTCGTAGCAGCGGCCGCCGACCACCGAGGCCCCGAGCGAGCGGGCGTGGGTGGCCAGCTCGGCGGCCAGCCGGGTCTTGCCGATCCCGGCCTCGCCCTCGATCACCACCAGCCGCCCGTCGGTGGCCACCCCGGCGTACGCGTCGAGCAGCGCCGCCCATTCCGGTTCCCGCCCCACCATGGGCGCCGCCTTCGGGCCCCCCGCCCCAGCGCCGGCCCCCGGGCGCGCCGCAGCCCCACCCGCTGGAAATGGGGCCCCTTCCGGGAGGGTAATCGAGCGGCCGGGAACCGGCTGGCGGTTGTCCACAGCCCCCACCGGCCCCGCCGCCCCGGTCGCGGGTGGGGTGGCGGCCACCGGGGGTGGCGGGGGGAGGCGGTTGGCCTGGATGGCCTCGTGGACCTCGACCGTCTCCTCCAGGGGCTCGACCCCGAGCTCGTCGGACAGGACCCGCTGGCAGGCCTGGAACTGGCGGAGGGCGGCCCCGCGGCGGCCACTCCAGGCGTAGATGCGCATCAGCTGGCGGTGGGCCGGCTCGTGGAGGGGGTCGAGGGCCAGGAAGCGGCGGGCGGCGTCGACGGCGTCGTCCCAGCGGTGCTGGCCGATCTGGGCCGTGGCCAGCCGCTCCAGGGTCGACGCGAGCTCGCGGCGGAGCCGCTCGGCCTGGAAGTACTGCCAGTCGTCGAAGCTGGTCGAGTCGCGCAGGCTGAACCCGGCCAGGAAGTCGCCCCGGTGCAGCCGGGCCGCCTCCTCCAGCGGGGCCACGCACGCCGGGCAGGCGTCGGCCGGGTCGTGCCCGTGGTCGCGGCAGGAGGCCACCAGCTCCCCGAACCGGGCAACGTCCAGCCACGGCAGCGCCCCGGCGAACCCGACCGTGGTCCGGTCGGCGGCCAGCCAGCCCGGCCCCACGGCCTTGTTCAGGGTCGACAGGGTGCGCCGCAGCGCCCCCCGGGCGTGCTCGGTGTCGTAGTCGGGCCACAGCAGGCCGGCCACGGCGTCACGGCCGTGCCGTTCGGGGTGCATCGCCAGATAGGCCAGCAGCGCGATCGCCTTGCGGGTGTCGACCTCGATCGGCGCCCCGTCCCGCTCCACCCGTGGCGGTCCGAGCAGCGCGATCCGCAGCTCCGCCATGCAGCCCCCTCCTCATCGGCCACTCTACGCGGCCACCCTGGCAGACCCAAGAAATCCGCGCCGTGACGGAGTCCGTAACGATGCCGGAGCGGTGGGACAGTACAACCTCATCCAGGAGGAGGTGCCATGACCACGATCCCGAGCAACCTGCGGCGGGTCCTACGGCGCGAGCCGCGGGTCCGGCCGACGACCGAGCCGGTGGCCGCGCCGCCCGAGCGGGTCGAGGCGCCGCCGGTCGAGATCGCGCCCAACGACCCGCTGATCGCCTACTTCTCGGGGGCGACCGGCGCCGTCGACATCGGCGCGCTGCAGCTGGACTCGCCCGCCCTCGAGGGCCTGCGCGAGGCCGGCATCAAGCTGGTCGTCCCCCTGGTCAGCCAGGGTGAGCTGATCGGCCTGCTCAACCTGGGCCCACGCCGCAGCGAGCAGGAGTACTCGGCCGACGACCGTAAGCTGCTCAATGACCTGGCCGGCCACGCCGCCCCGGCGGTGCGGGTCGCCCAGCTGGTCCGCGAGCAGGAAGCCGAGGTCCGCCAGCGGGAGCGGATCGAGCAGGAGCTGCGGGTCGCCCAGCTGATCCAGCAGCAGTTCCTGCCCCAGGAGCTGCCCCAGCTCGGCGGCTGGCAGGTCGCCGCCTACTACGGCCCGGCCCGCGAGGTCGGCGGCGACTTCTACGACTTCATCCGGCTGCCCGACGACCAGATCGGCATCGTGGTCGGCGACGTGACCGACAAGGGCGTGCCCGCGGCCCTGGTCATGGCCACCACCCACTCGATCCTGCGGGCCGAGGCGCCCCGGCTGGTCGCCCCCAGCGAGGTCCTCACCCGGGTGAACAACCTGCTGGTCGAGGAGATGCCGGCCCACATGTTCGTGACCTGCCTATACGCCGTCCTCGACCCGGCCAGCGGCCGGATCCGGTACGCCAACGCCGGCCACAACGTCCCCTATGTCAGCACCGAGGGCGGCGTGACCGAGCTGCGGGCCACCGGCATGCCCCTGGGCCTGCTGCCCGAGATGACCTATGAGGAGAAGGAGGCGACCCTCGCCCCCGGCGACACCGTGCTGCTCCACTCCGACGGCCTGGCCGAGGCCCACAACCCCGAGCGGGAGATGTTCGGGTTCCCGCGGGTGGCCTCGCTGACCGGCGAGGCCTCGGACGGCGAGGTGCTGATCGACCGGCTCCTCAAGGAACTCCAGGAGTTCACCGGCCCCGGGGTCGAGCAGGAGGACGACATCACCCTGGTCACCATCGGCCGCCGGGCCGCCGGCGCGCCCGCCGGCAAGACGGCCGAGCGCCAGCTGGCCGCCTTCGAGGTGGCCAGCGAGCCCGGCAACGAGCGGCTGGCCATCGACCAGGTGGCCGAGGCCGTGGCCGGGCTGGGGCTGACCGGCCAGCGCCTGGAGCGGCTCAAGACGGCCGTGGGTGAGGCGACCATGAACGCCATCGAGCACGGCAACGGCAACCGCCCCGAGCTGCCGGTCGAGGTGACGGTGGTCACCGACGACACCGACCTGGTGGTGCGCATCACCGACCAGGGCGGCGACCGCGGCGCCCTCCCCGATGTCGAGACCCCCGACCTCGAGGCCAAGCTGGCCGGGCTCCAGACCCCGCGTGGCTGGGGCCTGTTCCTGATCCAGAACATGGTCGACCGTCTCGAGACCGCCGTGAACGAGCACCACCACACCATCGAGCTGGTCATGCACCTGAAGGAGGAACCAGATGCCCGGAGCTGAGTTCAGGGCCGAGGTCCGTGAGCACGACAGCACCGGGGTGATCGACCTGTACGGCGAGATCAACCTCGGCGCCGATCAGGCCCTGCTCGCCGCCTACGACACGGCGGTCCGGGACGACCCCAGGACGGTCGTCCTGAACTTCGCCCCGGTCGAGTACATCAACTCGACCGGCATCGCCCTGATCGTGGGCCTGCTGGCCAAGGCCCGCAAGGAGCACCGGACGGTCCGGGCGTTCGGGCTCAGCGAGCACTACCGCCAGATCTTCGCCATCACCCGCCTGAGCGACTTCATGGGGATCTACGCCGACGAGGACAGCGCCGTCTCCGCCACCGTCTCCACCTGAACCCGCCGGTCCAGCCAAGGGAGGGCCAGTTCATGACCGAAGGCAGCCTGATCACCGACGTCCGGGAGCTGTCGACCCGGGCCAGCGTCATCGACCTCAAGGGCGACGTCACCGCCTCGTCCGAGAAGGCCCTGGCCGACGCCTACACCAGGGCCAGCGGCAAGTTCACCCGCACGATCGTGCTCAACTTCAGCGGGCTCGAGTACATGAACAGTGGCGGCATCGGCATGCTCGTGACCCTGCTGGTCCGGGCCAACCGGCAGCGCCAGCGGCTGGTCGCCTTCGGGCTCAACGAGCACTACCGGCAGATCTTCGAGCTGACCCGCCTGGACGAGGCGATCGGCATCTTCGACAGCGAGGCCGAGGCGTACGCCGACGCCGACGCACCCTGACCGACAAGGAGCACGAGGAGCACGCCATGGACAGCCAGCCCCGGGACGCGGCCTTCTGGGCCAAGAACGTCACCACCCTCAAGCTGGGCCAGGTCCCGGCCGAGGCGGTCAACCTGAACGTCACCGGCCGCCGGGTGGTCGGCCCGGTCCAGGGCTTCGGCAAGATGTGGCAGAAGACCATGCGGGTCGAGCTCACCGGCGCCGAGGTCGCCCCGGCCGAGGTCATCAGCACCTGGAAGGCCGAGTTCCAGCGGTTCTGGCCCGAGCGCAACTGGTTCTACGCCCCCCTCGAGGGCATCGCCCCTGGCGAGGTCGCCCTGCTCAACCTGGGCCTTCCCGGCCGCATGAAGCTGTCCACCGGCGTGCTGGTGCTGTACGCCGACGACGAGTCGTTCACCCTCATGACCCCCGAGGGGCACATGCTGGCCGGCTGGATCACCTTCTCGGCCGAGCGCGACGGCGACGCCACCGTGGTCCAGATCCAGGCCCTGGAACGGACCAACGACCCCCTCTACGAGCTCGGCTACGTGCTCGGCGGCAACCGCCTGAACAGCCGCTTCTGGATCCAGACGGCCGAGAACCTGGCCCACCACTTCGGCGTCGCCGACCCCGAGGTCGACTCCCAGGTGGTCTGCGTCGACCGGCGCCGCCAGTGGAACCGGGCCGGCAACCTCTCCAAGAACGCCGCCATCCGCACCTTCCTGTGGACCCTCGGCACCCCGGTGCGCTGGCTGCGCCGTCCCTTCACCCGGCGGGGCGCCGGCAGCCCGTGACCCCACGGGCCGCCGTCCGGCTGGCCGGGAGCCTGTGGGGCCTGACCGCGGCGCTGGTGGTGGCGGCGCTGGTCCTCAACCCGGTCCAGGTGCTGATCGGCGAGCTGGGCATCATCGCCGTCCTGAGCCTGGTCTTCGTCACCACCGGGGCGTTGCTGGCCGGCCGCCGGCCCGCCAACCCGGTCGGCTGGCTGCTCGGTGGCTGGGGTCTGGTCATGGCCTTCGGGACCTTCACCGGCGCCTACGTCAACCAGGCCCTGGTCCGCCACCCGGGCTCGCTGCCCGCGGCCAACTGGGTCGGCTGGGCCGAGGGCGTGGTCTGGCACCCGGCGTTCGCGCTGCTCGCCTTCCTGCTGCTGCTGTTCCCTCACGGGCGGCTGCCGTCGCGCCGCTGGCGGCCCTTCGCCTGGTTCACCGCGGCCGTCTACCTGACCCTGTCGCTGGCCGCCGCCCTCGCCCCCGGGGCGGTCGAGCTCTACTACCCGGAGGCGACCCCGCCGCTGCGCCTTCCTGTGGCCGGCCTGGCCGACTCCGCCTTCGCCCTGCTGCTCGGCGGCCAGCTGCTGGTGCTGGCCACCTGCCTGCTGTCGGTGGCGCTGCGGCTGCGCCGGGCCAAGGGCGAGGAGCGCCAGCAGGTCAAGTGGTTCGTGTACACGGTGACCACGGTGGTGCTGGTGTTCGTCTCCACCACCCTGGTGCTGGGCGCCGGCTACCTGTTCCCCCTGTTCGGCCTGATCCCGGTGTCGGTGGCGATCGCGGTGTTCAAGTACCGCCTCTACGAGATCGACCGGCTGATCAACCGCACCCTGGTCTACGGGCTGCTCACCGCCCTGCTGGTCGGCGTCTACGCCGGGCTGGTGTTCCTGCTGGGCGGGCTGCTCGACCCGGCCACCGGCGACTCGGCCCTGGCCGTGGCCGCCTCCACCCTGGCCGTGGCGGCGCTGTTCCAGCCGGCCCGCCGCCGGGTCCAGGGGCTGGTCGACCGGCGCTTCAACCGGCGCCGCTACGACGCCGGCCGGACCGTGGAGCGATTCAGCGGCCGCCTGCGCGACCAGGTCGACCTCGACACCCTCACCGCCGAGCTGCTGGCCGTGGTCGACGGCACCGTCCAGCCGGCGTCGGCGTCGCTGTGGCTGCGGTCCCGCTAGCCCCCGTCGGCTAGGCTCCCTGCGGGAGCAGCCGGCGACGGAGGTGGAGCCCATCGTGACCGACAGCCCGGAACGGGCGTTCGCGCTGACCGCCGGCCAGGAGCGGCTGGTGGCCCAGGTGCGCCGCCTGGCCACCGACGAGCTGGCGCCGCTGGCCAGGGCGGGACGGCCGGGGCGGGTCAACCGCGGGCTGGTGGCGGCCCTCGGCCGCCACGGGCTGCTGGCCCGGGTGCTGCCGGCCGCGCCCGGGCGGCCGGGGGCCTCCGCGCTGGAGCTGTGCCTGCTCCGCGAGGCCCTAGCCCGCGAGTCGACCGAGGCCGAGACCGCCCTGGCCCTCCAGGGGCTCGGCGGCCACCCGATCGCGACCGCCGGGACCTCCGAGACCCGGGGCCGCTGGGTCCCCGAGATCGCGGCCGGGCGGGCAGTGGTGGCGTTCGCCCTGTCCGAGCCCGAGGCCGGGTCGGACGCGGCCGGACTGGAGCTGCGGGCCGAACCCGACGGCGACGGGTTCCGGCTCACCGGGACCAAGGCCTGGATCTCCAACGCCCCCGAGGCCGACGTCTACACCCTGTTCGCCCGCACCACCCCCGAGGCCCGGGCCAGGGGGATCACCGCCTTCGCCGTCCCCGGGGACGCCCCCGGGCTCGAGGGGGAGCCGGTCGAGCTGCTCGCCCCCCACGCCATCGGCCGCCTGGAGCTGGACGGGGTCCGGGCCGGCCCCGGCCAGGTCCTCGGCCGCGTCGACCAGGGGTTCGCCCTGGCCATGGCCACCCTGGACCGGTTCCGGCCCAGCGTGGGCGCGTTCGCGGTCGGGATGGCCCAGGCCGCCCTGGACGCGGCCGTGGCCCACGCCGCCGCCCGGCGGGCGTTCGGCCGGCCCCTGGCCGAGTTCCAGGCCGTGGCCCACGCCCTGGCCGAGGCGGCCACCCGCACCCAGGCGGCCCGGCTGCTGGTCTACGAGGCCGCCGCCCGCTACGACGCCGACCCGGCCGGCCCCGGGGTCACCGGGGCCGCGGCCATGGCCAAGCTGTTCGCCACCGAGACCGCCCAGGCGGTGGTCGACACGGCCGTGCAGGTGCTCGGGGCCCGGGCCCTGGTACGCGGCCACCTGCTCGAGCACCTCTACCGGGAGGTCCGCGCCCCCCGGATCTACGAGGGCACCTCCGAGATCCAGCGGGCCATCATCGCCCGCGACCTGTTCCGCGCGTTACCGTAGGGGCCATGAGCCCGTTCACCGGCTCGGCCGGGTTCACCCAGCGGTGGGAGCACTTCGGCTACGCCGAGGCGGCCGGGGTGGCCACCGTCACCTTCGACCGGCCCGAGCGGCTCAACGCCCTCACCTTCGAGGTCTACGCCGACCTGCGCGACCTGCTGGGCGAGCTGCCCAGCCGGGACGGGATCCGGGTGCTGGTCCTGACCGGCCGCGGGCGTGGCTTCTGCTCGGGCGGCGACATCCACGACATCATCGGCGCGCTCCAGGCCATGGGCCCCCGCGAGCTGCTCGACTTCACCCGCATGACCGGGGCCGTGGTGCAGCGGCTGCGGGAGCTGCCCCTGCCGGTGATCGCGGCCGTCAACGGGGTCGCGGCCGGGGCCGGGGCGGTCATCGCCCTGGCCGCGGATCTCAGATTGCTGGCCCGCTCGGCCTCCCTGGCCTTCCTGTTCACCAGGGTCGGGCTGGCCGGGGCCGACATGGGCTGCGCCTACCTGCTCCCCCGCCTGGTCGGGCTGGGCCGGGCGACCGAGCTGCTGCTGCTCGGCGACCGGGTCGACGCCGGCCAGGCGGCCGCCCTCGGCCTGGCCAACCGGGTCGTCGACGACGCCGAGCTGCCAACGGCAACCGCCGAGCTGGCCGCCCGCCTGGCCGGGGGCCCGGCCCTGGCCTATGCCGCCACCAAGGTCCTGCTGACCCGCGAGCTCGACCTGCCGCTGTCGGGGGCGCTGGAGCTGGAGGCGGTCACCCAGGCCCTGCTGATGGCCTCCGAGGACCACCGCGAGTTCCACGCCGCCTTCACCGAGGGCCGCTCCCCCACCTGGCGCGGCCGATGATGCGGGCGGGCGCACCCGGAGCGGTGGGTGGAGGGGAGGGGCGCCAGCCCTCCCCCCACCGGGTGGTGAACCCCTCGGGGCTGGCCCCGCCGGCCGGGTTCGCCCACGCCGTGGTGGCCGCCCCCGGGCGCACCGTGTACCTGGGCGGCCAGGCCGCCCAGGGGCCCGACGGGGCGATCACCGGGAGCAGCCTGGTCGAGCAGTTCGAGGTGGCCGCGGCCAACCTGGTCGCCGCCCTGGCCGCCGCCGGCGGCGCCCCCGAGCACCTGGTGTCCCTGCACATCTACACCACCGAGGTCGACCGCTACCGGGCCGCCCTGGCCGAGCTGGGCGCCGCCTACCGCCGCCACCTGGGCCGCCACTACGTGGCCACGGCCCTGTTCGAGGTCGCCGGCCTGTTCGACCCACAGGCCAAGGTCGAGCTGGTCGGGATCGCCGTCGTCCCCGACCAGGACGCAAGGGAGCAGCCATGAGCAACCCCCCGGACCCCCGATCCACCGGGGGCCTACCCCTGAGGCCCCCGGACCCCCTGGACTTCCTGGACCTCGACCAGCTGCTGTCGGAGGAGGAGCGGCTGATCCGCGACACCACCCGCGCCTTTGTCGCCGACCGGGTGCTGCCCGAGGTCGCCGGCTGGTTCGAGCGCGGCGAGCTGCCCCGCGAGCTCGCCAAGGAGCTCGGCGACCTCGGCCTGCTCGGCATGCACCTGCAGGGCTACGGCTGCGCCGGCACCAACGCCGTCAGCTACGGCCTGGCCTGCCTGGAGCTGGAGGCCGGCGACTCCGGGGCCCGCAGCTTCGTGTCGGTGCAGGGGTCGCTGGCCATGTACCCGATCTGGCGCTACGGCTCCGAGGAGCAGAAGCAGCGCTGGCTGCCGCCGATGGCCGCCGGCGAGGTGATCGGCTGCTTCGGCCTCACCGAGCCCGACTTCGGATCCAACCCGGCCGGGATGCGGACCAGCGCCCGCCGCGACGGCGGCGACTGGGTGCTCAACGGCACCAAGATGTGGATCACCAACGGGGGCATCGCCGACCTGGCGGTGGTCTGGGCCCGCACCGCCGACGAGGGGGTGCGCGGGTTCCTGGTCCCGGCCGGCATCCCCGGCTTCACCACCCGCGACATCAGCCGCAAGCTCAGCCTGCGGGCCTCGGTCACCTCCGAGCTGATCCTGGAGGACTGCCGGCTGCCCGGCGACGCCGTCCTCCCCGAGGTCGCAGGGATGCGCGGCCCCCTGTCGTGCCTGCACGAGGCCCGCTACGGGATCGTCTGGGGGTCGATGGGGGCGGCCAGGGCCTGCTTCGCCAGCGCCCTCGAGTACGCCAGGACCCGGGTCCAGTTCGACCGGCCCATCGGCGGGTTCCAGCTCACCCAGCAGAAGCTGGCCGACATGCTGGTCGAGCTGTCCAAGGGCACCCTGCTGGCCCTGCACCTGGGCCGCATGAAGGACCAGGGCCGCCTCGCCCCCGAGCAGGTCAGCCTGGGCAAGCTCAACAACGTCCGCGAGGCCCTGCAGATCGCCCGCACCGCCCGGACCATCCTGGGGGCCAACGGCGTCACCCTCGAGTACCCGGTGATCCGCCACGCCAACAACCTCGAGTCGGTGCTCACCTACGAGGGGACCAGCGAGGTCCACAGCCTGATCCTGGGCCAGGCCGTGACCGGCCTGGCCGCCTTCACCTAGGCGCGGGCCCGCCGGGTGGTCGGCGGCGGGGTGTGGCCCCCGGCCCCCCGCGACACCCAGGCGTCGGCGTCGGTGGTCAGCTCCTTCACCGGGGCCGGCAGGACCCCGGCGACCAGGTCGGCCAGGGTCACCTGCTCGAGCACGCTGCGCAGGCTGACCCGGACCGCGATCCACACCTCGACCAGGTGGCTGGCGCTGCCCGAGTACTCGACCGACTCCGGCCGGGCCCCGCGCACGTTGGCCAGGGGCCCGTCCACGGCCCGGATGATGTCGGCCAGGGTGATGGCGTCGGCCGGCTCGGCCAGCCAGTAGCCGCCCTCGGCTCCCCGCTGGCTCTGCACGTAGCCGGCGTGGCGCAGGTCGGACAGGATGTTCTCGAGGAACTTGAGCGGGATCTGCTGGGCCTCGGCGATCCGGTCCCCCTTGACCGGGCCGGGCCCGGCCGCGGCCAGCTCGATCGCCGCCCGCACCGCGTAGTCCGCCTTTGCCGACACATGCATGGCGGCATTCTTCCCCAAGCGCCGCCGCCAGGGAACCGTGCACGTCACCGGAGCGTCTCCC
>DASZON010000226.1:0-7300 GCA_035550755.1 Actinomycetota bacterium
CACGTCGTTGGTCTTGGTCGCGACCTCCTTGGCCAGCTGCGCGCCGAGGTTCTCGTAGTGGTTCTCGAGCTCGATCTCCTTGGCGATGGTCACGCCGTCGTTGGTGATGGTGGGGGCGCCCCACTTCTTGTCGAGCACGACATTGCGGCCCTTGGGGCCGAGGGTGACGCGGACCACGTTGGCCAGCTTGTCGACCCCTGCCTCAAGGGAGCGCCGGGCGTCGGCGTCGAAGAGCAGTTCCTTTGCCATGGCTTTGCGTTCCCTCGGTTACTTGTTGACGATCGCCAGGACGTCGCGGGCGGACAGGATCAGCAGCTCGTCCCCGCCCAGCTTGACCTCGGTGCCGCCGTACTTGGAGTAGATGACCTTGTCGCCGACCTTGACGTCGAGGGGCACGCGGCTGCCGTCCTCGAAGCGGCCGGGACCGACGGCGAGGACCTCGCCCTCCTGGGGCTTCTCCTTGGCGGTGTCGGGGATGACCAGGCCGGAGGCGGTCATCTCTTCGCCCTCGCTCGGCTTGACGACGATGCGGTCCTCGAGCGGCTGCAGGCTGACGCTCATCCTTCCTCCTCGTGCGTGTGGCCCGACCCGGCGGGTGGGCCTGAAGGGATTCCACGTTCGGCGCGGATGTTAGCACTCACCAAAGCCGAGTGCTAACAGCATCCTAGGAACCCGGCGCGGCGCCGTCAAACCCGGATCGGCAAAACAAATTCTCGGCGTGACGGTGCCGTCACGCTGCCGGAACGGACCCGGCGGACAATGCTTGTGAAAGAAATCACAAGAGGGAGGTTGTCATGAGCCGCACCTACCGGGCGCTCACCACGCTGGCACTGAGCCTGGCGCTCGTCGGCACCACCGCCGCCGTCGCGCTGGCCACCCCGCCGACCGGGTCCACCGAGGACGTCTTCGCCCAGCGCAAGGCGCTCTACCAGTCCGAGCTGGCACAGAACCAGGCCAGGACCGAGGGCGTCAAGGCCCAGCGCAAGGCCCTCTACCAGTCCGAGCTGGCACAGAACCAGGCCAAGGCCGATGCCAGCGCCCAGGCCGTCGTCGGCATCGAGGCCGCCCAGGCCGCGCGCGCCCAGGCCGCGACCGAGCGGAACCCCGTGCCCGTGGTCACCATCGTCTCCCAGCCCGTCCCAGCTCCCGCTCGCGACATCGGCGTGGTCGCCATCGCCCTGCTGGCCCTGGTGGGCGGGCTGGTCGGCGGCGCCGCTGTGGTCGCCGGGGCCGCGGCCAGCCGCCGCCGGCACCGGGTTGTGGCTGCCTGACGGCAACCTCCTCAACCGGCAGCCACCGAGGCCGGCGAGCACCCTAGGGCTCGCCGGCCTCGTCAATGCGTGCCTCAGCGGCGGCGCTTGGGCCGGCGGGGAGCGCGGCGGCCGAATCCGGGGATGATCTGGAGGTTGGGGTCGGCGCCGACGTCCAGGGGGGTCCGCTCGCCCCGCTCCAGGGCGAAGCTGCCGGCGCAGGCCACCATGGCGCCGTTGTCGGTGCACAGGGCGGGCGAAGGGACGAGCAGGCGGATCCCGAGGTCGGCGGCCTCGGCGGCCAGGCGGGCCCGCAGGCGCGAGTTGGCCGCCACCCCCCCGCCGAGCAGCACCGTGTCCAGCCCCTCGCGCTTGGCCACGCCGACCACCTTGGCGATCTGGACGTCGACCACCGCCTCCTGGAACGAGGCGGCCACGTCGGCCACGTCGACCTCCGGCCCGGCCGCCCGGACGTGACGGAGCACGGCTGTCTTGAGCCCGGAGAAGGAGAAGTCGTCGGAGCCGTCGTCCAGCAGGGCCCTGGGGAACCGGACCGCCTCCGGGTTGCCGTCGCGGGCCAGGCGGTCGATCACCGGCCCACCCGGGTAGCCGAGGCCGAGCACCCTGGCCACCTTGTCGTAGGCCTCGCCGGCGGCGTCGTCGATCGTCTGGCCGAGGCCGCGGAAGTTCCCCTGGTCGTCCATGGCCAGCAGGCTGGTGTGGCCGCCCGAGACCACGAACACCACCGCCGGCAGGGGCAGGGAGCCGTGGTCGAGCACGTTGGCGTAGACGTGGGCGACCAGGTGGTTGACCCCGATCAGGGGCTTGTCCAGGGCCAGGGCGTAGGCCTTGGCCGCCGCCACCCCGACCAGCAGCGACCCGGCCAGCCCGGGGCCGACCGTGACCGCGATCGCGTCCACGTCCGGCAGCCGGGTCCCGCCCAGCGCGCAGGCCTGCTCGACGGCCGGGTGGAGCAGGTCGACGTGGGCCCGCGAGGCGACCTCGGGCACCACCCCGCCGTAGCGGGCGTGCAGGGTCTGCTGGTCGGCGAGCACGTTGGAGCGGACCAGGCGGCCGTCGGAGACCAGGGCCACCCCGGTCTCGTCGCAGGAGGTCTCGATCCCCAGGACCAGCACCGCTACAGCTCCCTCGGCTCGGGGATGCGGGCGGCCAGGCCGGCCAGCCGCTCGGCGTAGGCCGTGGACTGGAGGCCCTCGGCCCACATGATCAGGGCGTCCTCGCCGGTCTCGGCGTAGTAGTTCTTGCGGATCCCCACCGGGGCGAACCCGAACTGGTGGTACAGCCCCTGGGCGGCGTGGTTGGCCACCCGGACCTCCAGCGTGCAGGCGGTCGCGCCCCGGCGGCGGGCCTCTGAGACCAGGGCGAACAGCAGCCGGGAGGCGACCTTGCGGCGGTGCATCCGGGGGTCGACGGCGATGTTGGTCACATGGGCCTCGTCGCCGAACACCATCAGCCCGGCGTAGCCGACGACCTGGCGGCGGGCCCTGGCCACGATGTAGAAGCGGGTCGAGCGCTGCACGATCTCGGACAGGAACAGGGTCATGGTCCAGGGCCGCGGGTAGACCCGGCGCTCGATGTCCAGCACCTGGGGGATGTGGCGGCGGCGCATGGGCACCAGCTCGATCCCGACCGGTTGGCGGGGGTCGTCGAGCTGGCGTCGCGGCGGGTGGATGGTCGCCATCAGGGACCCCCGTCCGATCGGGGGCCGACGCTTGAGGCCCCCGAACCCCCGGACCGCTCCTCGGCCAGCCGCCGCTCCACGTTGGGGTCGACATCCGGGCGGCGCAGGTACAGCGGGGTGACCTCCAGCGGGCTGGTGAACTGCTCGCGCAGCATCCGCGGGAGCGCCAGCTCGACCAGGGCGGCCGCCGACGGCGAGGACTGGGTCAGCCCGCCCAGCTCGGACTGCTCGCCCAGGTGCTCGAACGCCGCCCGGTACAGCAGGGCCCCGTCGCCGCACAGCAGGACCTCCTCGCCCCTGGCCTCGATCCCGGCGGCCAGCTGGTCGGGCCGGAGTACCTGGTAGTCGGTGACCCGGACCACTCCGCCGGGGGCGTGGCGGTAGAGGGCGCAGAAGACCTCGCCCCGGCGGGCGTCGATCACCGGGCAGATGGCCCGCCGCACGTGGCGGTGGGCGAAGGCGATCAGGTCGAGGCTGGGCACGGCCACCATCGGCAGACCCCAGGCCTGGGCCAGCGCCTTGGCGGTGGAGACCCCGACCCGCAGCCCGGTGAACAGTCCCGGGCCGGTGCCGACGGCCACCCCGGCCAGGGCGCCGGGGTCGACCTCGGCCTGCTCCAGGACCCAGCGGACGGCCGGGGTCAGCACCTCGGCGTGGCGGCGCTCGTGGCGGACGGCCACCTCGGCGAGGGTGCCCGCCTCCGACCCGACGGCCACGCCGGTGACCGGGGTCGCGGTGTCCATGGCGAGGACGAGCAACACAGAACCTTTCGAGCGATGCTGGCGGAAAACGTATTGTGGCACCTCAACCTGGGATCGCGCCGTCCCGAGAACAACCTTGATGGCACGCGTGCTGATCGTCCAGGGACACGCCCGCTCGCGGGCGGACACGGCCGCCACCCTGCGGGCCGAGGGCCACGAGGTCCTCGAGGCGGGGTCGGCCGACAACGGCGTGCGCCTGGCCCACGAGCAGGGCCCCGAGGTCATCCTGCTCGACCCGATGCTGCCCGACCGCTCCGGCTACGAGCTCTACGCCAGCCTCCAGCGCGACCCGGCCACCGTGGCCATCCCGGTGCTGTTCCTCCCCGGCGAGCTCCCGCCCGTCCCCGACGCCGGTGCCGAGGTGCCCGGCCTGCCCATCGGCGGCCTGGACATCGTGACCCGCCTCGGGCTGGCCCTGCGCACCAAGTCGCTGAACGACGAGCTCCGCCTGGCCGACGTCAGCCTGCGCTCGGCCGTGCTCACCGACTCGCTGACCGGCCTGGCCAACCGCCGGGCGGCCGAGGAGCGGCTGCGCTCGCTCACCGGGCTGGCCCGCCTGGGCATGGGCCCGGTGTCGATGATCCAGGCCGACCTGGACGGCTTCGCCGAGGTGAACGACCGCCTCGGCTACGCCGTGGGCGACCGCCTCCTCCAGGCCTTCGCCGGCCTGCTCCACGAGTCCTGCCGCACCGGCGACACCGTGGCCCGCCTCGAGGCCGAGGCCTTCCTGCTGCTCCTGCCCGGCACCAAGCTCGACGCCGCCTGGTACGTCGCCGAACGGGTCCGCCGCCGGACCGCCGCCATCGGCGCCGCCCTCGGACCCGACGGCCCCTCCCTCACCGCCTCCTTCGGCGTCGCCGAGCACCGCCCACCCGACGCCTGGCGCGACCTCCTCGACCGCGCCGAAGCCGCCCTCACCCGAGCCAAACGCGCCGGCCGCAACCGCTGCGAGGTCGCGTAGCGTCCACCCCATGCGCAGCATCGGGGTGGACCTGGCGTGGGGTGGGCGGCGGCCGTCCGGGGTGGCCGTGCTCGACCCGGAGGGGCGGGTGGTGGACGAGGGCTGGGCGACCAGCGACGACGAGCTCCTCGGGTTCCTCGCCGGCCACGACGCCGCTGGGGCGGTGCTGGCGCTGGACGCGCCGCTGGTGGTGACGAACCCGGCCGGGACCAGGCGGGGGTGTGAGGCCGAGCTGCAGCGGCGGTACGGGCGGGTGGGGGCCGGGCCCTACCCGACCAACCTCCGGCTGCTCAGGGGCCGGGTGCGGGCGATGGAGCTGGTCGCGCGGTCGCCCCGGCCCTATCTGACAGTGCCGCGCGACCCGGGCCGCCAACCCGGCTGGTGGGCGGTGGAGGTGTTCCCGGCGCCGGCGCTGGTGGAGCTGGGCCGGCTGGAGCGGGCGGTCCGGTACAAGAAGGGGCCGCCGGAGGCGCGGCGGGCCGGGCTCCGGGCGGTGGCGGCGGTGCTGGGCGGGCTGGCCGGGGCCGACCCGCCGCTGCGGCTGGACCCGGCGGGGCGGCTGGCCCGCGAGCTGGGGCGGCTGGGGACGCTGCGGGGGGCGGGGCTGAAGGCGGTCGAGGACCTGGCCGACGCCCATGTCTGCGCCTATGTCGGGCTGTGGTGGTGGGCCCGCGGCCGGGCCGCCACCCTGGTCGCCGGGGACGACGCCAGCGGGGCCATCCTGGTCCCCCGGCCGTAGGATGGCGCCAACCCCCAGCGAAGGAGGACCGGACGTGGCTGACGCCAAGGAGGCGGCCCGGGAGCGGGTCGAGCAGGCACGGGACGACCTGGTGGCGCTCAGCCATCGCATCCACGCCAACCCCGAGCTCGGGTTCGAGGAGGAGCAGGCCTGCGCCTGGCTGTGCGAGCTGCTGGACGGGGGCGGGCTGGAGGTCGAGCGGGGGGTCGGGGACCTGCCGACGGCGTTCGCCGCCCGGGCCGGGTCGGGGCCGCTGCACGTGGTGGTGTGCGCCGAGTACGACGCCCTGCCCGCGGTCGGCCACGCCTGCGGGCACAACGTGATCGCGGCCATGGCCGCCGGGGCCGGCCTGGCCCTGGCCCGGGTGGCCGACGACGCCGGGCTGCGGGTGACCGTGCTCGGGACCCCGGCCGAGGAGGGCGGAGGCGGCAAGATCCTGCTGCTCCAGCGGGGAGCCTTCGAGGGGGCGCACGCGGCCATGATGGTCCACCCCTCGCCGCACGAGCAGGCCGAGATGCCGATCATCGCGGTCGACCACCTCGAGGTCGCCTACACCGGCAAGGAGGCCCACGCCTCGGCCTATCCGTTCCTGGGCGTCAACGCGGCCGACGCCCTGGTCGTGGCCCAGACCGCCATCGGGCTGCTCCGCCAGCAGCTGCGGCCGAGCGACCGGGTGCACGGGATCGTCACCAAGGGCGGCGACGCGGCCAACATCATCCCCGCCCACACCACCGCGAACTGGATGGTCCGGGCCCAGACCCTGGAGCAGCTCCAGGAGGTCCGGGACAAGGTGGCCCGCTGCTTCGAGGCCGGCGCCCTGGCCACCGGGGCGACCCTGGAGCTGACCGACGACCCCAACCCCTACTCCGAGATGCGTCACGACCACGAGCTGTCGGGCCTGTACCAGCGCAACGCCGAGGCGCTGGGGCGCAGCTTCGCCGACAGGACCGACCGCGGCGCCGGGTCGACCGACATGGGCAACGTCTCGCTGGCCCTGCCCGCGATCCACCCCACCATCGGCATCGACTCCCTGCCGGCGGTCAACCATCAGCCCGAGTTCACCGCCAAGTGCGCCACCCCGACCGCCGACCAGGCGGTGTTCGACGGGGCGGTGGCGATGGCCTGGACCGCGATCGACGCCGCCACCGACGCGTCCCTGCGCCAGCGCCTGCTGGACGGTCCGGGGTCCTAGCGGGCGAACGGCTCCAGGGCCGTGGTCAGGCGGCCGGCCCTCCGGGCCCAGGCCGGGCCGTGCGGGCGGACCTCGATGTCGCGGTGGTCGTCGTCGCCGATGTGGAGGGTGAGCTCCAGCCAGCTGTCGGGAAGGGCGGCGGTGACCCGGTCGGCCCACTCGACGAACACCACCGCGTCGGGCGAGAGCACGTCCTCCAGGCCCAGGTCCTCCAGCTCCAGGGGGCCGCTGAGCCGGTAGGCGTCGACGTGGTGCATGGGCGGGTCGCCGTCGTACTCGCGGACCAGCATGAAGGTCGGGGACAGGACCGGCCCTTCGACCCCGAGGGCGTCGGCCGCCCCCTGGACCAGCCGGGTCTTGCCGGCGCCGAGGTCGCCGGCGAGCCCGACCACGTCGCCGGGGTCGAGCAGGCCGGCCACCGCCGCCCCGATCGCCTTGGTGGTCGTCTCGTCGGCCGATCTCAGCCGCAGGCTGCCCATGGCTCAGAACAGCCCCAGCTGCTCGGACGGCCGGTCGTCGACCGGGGCGTGGGCGGCGAGCAGGTCGGCCAGCAGCCGGAAGTCGTCCTCCATCGCCTCCAGCGGGCTCGGCCCGGCCGTCCGCCGTCCCTGGGCGTGCAGGGCCGCCGCCGGGTGGAAGGTCGGCAGCAGCACCCGGCCCTGGAACGGGTAGGTCCGGCCCCGCAGCCGGGTGAT
>DASZON010000227.1:0-9359 GCA_035550755.1 Actinomycetota bacterium
GAAGGCCAGGCCCATGAAGAGCACGAAGCGCAGGTAGCGGTCGGCCTGGAAGAACACGGCGATGCCGTTGCCGCCCATGGAGACGAGGAAGTCGATCGCCTTGGGGAGGGTGAAGAACGCCACCGCCACCCCGCCGGCGAAGAGCAGCGTGCTGGCCAGGGCGAAGGGGATCGCGTAGCGCTTCTCGCCGGTGGTCAGGCCGGGGGTGATGAAGCGCCACAGCTGGTAGGCGATGAACGGCATGGCCAGCAGCAGCCCAACGGTCAACGACAGCCGCAGCCGGATCGACAGCGGCTCCAGCGGGCTCAGGGCGGCCAGCCGGCAGCTGCTGTCGCCGGTGGTGCCGATGCGGACGTTGGCCGGGAGCTGGCAGTAGGAGCGGAGGACGAAGTCCAGCACCGGCTCGTACAGCACCGCGAACGCCACCACGGTGGTGATGACCAGGGCGGCGCAGCTCTTGGCGAGGCGGTTCCGGAGCTCCCCGATGTGCTCGAGGATGGACATCTCGCCCGCGGGGTTGGCCCGCGGGCGGCGCGAGAGTCGCAACGGTGGCTCCGGCCGGGACGGCCGCTAGGGGGTGGTGCCCCGCTCGCGCTCGTCGGCCGACGCCGGCTTGCCCGGCTCGTCCTTGTCGTCGCTGCGGGAGCCCTCGGTCACGCCCTTCTTGAACTCCTTGATGCCAAGGCCGACGTTGCGGCCCATGGCCGGGAGCCGGCTGGCACCGAAGAGCACGACGATCGCGATGATGACCCAGATCCACTCCGGCCCTGGCATTGCCCAACTCCTTCGCTTCGTCCGCCCGGCCTCAGCTGCAACGAGTCTACCGCTCCGCGGCCGCCCTGGCTCCCCGCTCCGACAGGCGGGCGGCGTGCTCGGCCGTCTGCTCGCTGGCCTGGGCCAGGCGGTCGAGCTCGGGGGTGAGGCGTTCGCTCAGGGACTGGACGGCGGTGGCCAGGGCCTTGAGGTTGGCCACCATCCGCCAGACGGTCCAGGCGACGGTGATCAGCACGGCGAGCCAGAACACGCCGAGCAGGATGGCGAGCCAGAGCGGCAGGGTGACCTCCGGGCGGGCGGGGTGTGGCCGCCGGATCCTACCGGGTCGGGCGCCTCAGCGGCACGCCGCCTGGAACCGCGACCACCAGTCGGGCGACTCCAGCTCCAGGTGCAGGTCGAGCAGGTCGTCCCAGGTGAGGGTGGGGCCGGTGCGGGGCTCGAGGATCTCCGAGGGCGGGTCCCAGGGCTGGGCCGGCACCCCACCGGAGGTCAGCAGCCGCACCACCCGCCGGTCGGCCGGCTTGGTGACGGTCTGGTAGCACTCCGGGCAGACGAACGCGTAGAAGCTGTGCTCCTCGGCCCTGCACACCCGCAGCTCCACGTCGGGTGGGGTCAGCTCGACCTCGCCGCACCCCGGGCAGGTGGCGCGGATCCTCGTCGGCGGCATGGCGTCGTGGCTCATGCCCCGGGTATCGGCCGCGATCGCGACCGGCTTGAGCCGGATTGGACGAGGCCGCCTAGGTGGCGTACGCGGCCAGGCCGGACCGGGTGGCCTTGGCGACCTCGCGGCGCAGCTCGGGGGGCGACACCGGCTCGGCGCCGGGGGCCAGGCGCAGGACCAGGCGGACCAGCCACGACAGCTGGAGGGTGGCCAGGCGGATGCGCAGGCGGCCGTCGGGGCGGCGCTCGGAGGTGAGGATCGGGAAGTAGTCGGCCGCCCACTCGGCCCCGGGGCCGAGGTCGAGCTCGCACTCCAGGCCGCCGGCGAACAGCTCGGCCCCGCCGAGCTCGCCGTGGGCGGCCGGGTCGAAGTTGGCCGGCCGCTCGAACGGCTCGTCGGTGGGCCGCACCGACACTACCCGGTCGACCCGGAACAGTCGCTCGGCGACCGCCTTGTGGCACCAGCCGGACAGGTACCAGTGGCCGGAGGCGCTGAACACCAGCCAGGGGTCGACCTTGCGCCGGGTCAGCTCGCCCCGCGACGCCGACAGGTACTCGATCTCGACCCGCCGGTTGGTGGCGGCCGCCCGGGCCAGCTCGGTCCGCCAGGTCGTCTCGGCCGGGTCGCCGCCCTCCAGGTCGACCGAGACCCGGCCGGCCAGCTCGTGGACCCGGTCGAGCTGGTCGGCGGGCAGGACCGCCTCCAGCTTGGCCAGGGCCCGGGCCAGCGCCCCCTGCTCGGCCACCTCGGGGAGGGCGTCAAGGGCCCGGCCGGCCAGGTACAGCCCGGCCGCCTCCCGCCAGGTCAGGCGGGGGGCGCGGGCGAACCAGTCGGCGAAGCCGATGTGGACCTTGTCGCCGTCGACCCAGGCCTCCATCAGGTCCCCGGGCCCGTACGGCGGCACCCCGGTGACGTACAGCAGCTCCAGGTCGGCGATCAGGGTCTCGCGGGTCATCTCGAAGCGCTCGCAGACCTCGTCAACGGTCGCCCCTGGATGGTCGAGCACCCAGGGAACCAGGGCCAGCAGCCGCTGCAGCCGCCCGGCGGCGCTGGTGTCGGGGGTCCGGGCCGGGCTCACACGCCCACCATCGCCGCCAGCGCCTGGAGGCGCCGGCGGGCCTCCTCGCGCAGGTCGGCCGGCTCGACGATCTCCACCCCGTTGCCGAGCGCCCAGCCGAGCAGGCCGTCGCGGTCGCCCACGGGCAGGCGCAGGGTGACCACGCCGTCGGGCCGGGGCGGGCCGGTGGGCACGGCCCCGCGCAGCTCGGCCAGCCGGGCCGTGGCCCGGGCCGCCCGGACCAGGGCCATGGGCGCCCCCTCGGGCTCGCCGGCGGTGGGCAGGAGCTTGCCCGGGTCGAACCCGGCCGGGACCTCGAAGTCGGGGCCGCGGCCGGTCGGGCGGGCCTTGCGGATGTCGGAGGCGATCCGCGACACCCGGAACGAACGCAGCGCGTCCCGGTCGGCGTCGTGGCCGACCACGTACCAGGTGCCGCGCCGGTTCACCAGGGCGTAGGGGTCGAGGCGGCGCTCGGCGGCGTCCCGGCCGGGCGGGCGGTAGCTGAACACCACCCGCTTGCGGCCCGAGGTCGCCTCCAGCAGCACGGCCAGCAGCGGGCTGGCCCCGTCCAGGTTGGCCCGCAGGGCGTCCGGCCCGGCCCCGGGGTCCAGGTCGAGCTTGGCCAGGCCCGCCACCGCCGCCGGGTCGCGGGTCGCCCCCGACCAGGCCCGGGCGGCCAGGGCCAGGGCGGCCCGCTCGTCGGGGGCGAGGTCGAGCTCGGGCATGCCGTAGGCCTCGGGGTCGATGAAGTAGCCCTCCTCGCTCCCCCAGGCGTCGATCGGGGCCCGCTCGACCGGAACCCCGAGGCCGCGCAGCTCCTCCTTGTCGCGCTCGAACATGCGCCGCAGGCTCTCGCCGCTGGCGTCGTAGCCGGGCACCAGCTCGGCCACCTGGTCGAGGGTGAGGGGCCGCCGGGTGTCCAGCAGCAGGGCGATGAGGTTGACGAGCCGCTCCACCTTGCGCATGCCCCGATGCTAGTGGAATCCGCCCGAGCCCGGGGGGCCCGTTGCCGCGGCCGGAACGGGGGCGCTAGCCTGGGCCGATGACCGAACCAGTTGCCGAGCCGGCGGGGGGCGCCCCCACCCGCCGGGCCGTGCTGGACCTGCTCAAGCGCAACGGCGAGCAGACGGTGGCCCAGCTCGGCGCCGCCCTGGGGGTGTCCGGGGTGGCCGTCCGCCGCCACCTCGAGGTGCTGGAGCACGTCGGCCTGGTCGGCCAGACGACCCGCGCCCAGGGCCGCGGCCGGCCGGCCCACGTCTACGCCCTGACCGAGCTGGGCCACGACCTGTTCCCCCGCAACTACCACCAGCTGGTCGCCCAGCTGCTGGAGGCGGCCACCTCCGAGCTCGGGCCCGAGGCGGTGGAGCGGCTGTTCGACCACCGCCAGCAGGAGCTGGCCGAGCTGTACGGCGGCCGCACCCGCGGCCAGCCCCTGCCCGAGCTGGCCAGCGCCCTGGCCGCCATCCAGGACGAGAACGGCTACATGGCCGACTGCGCCGCCGCCGGCGACGGCCAGTTCGTGGTCCGCGAGCACAACTGCGCCATCGCCAGGGTGGCCGGCTCGTGGCCGACCGCCTGCGCCCACGAGCTGGCCCTGTTCCGGCAGCTGGCCGGCCCGGAGGTGGAGGTCGAGCGGATCGCCCACATCCAGGCCGGCGACCCCGTCTGCGCGTACGTGCTGCGGTCGGCCGGGCGCTGAGCGCCGTGGTCCGCATCCGCAACGGGCGGGTCACGGCCATCGGCGAGCGCCGCCCGGGCGCGACCGAGCTGCGGGTGGCCGTGGACGGCGAGCCTGGCGAGGCCGTCGCCATCAGCTACGACCAGCTCACCGGGCCGGTCGCGGTCGGCGACCGGGTGGTGCTGAACACCACCGCGGTCGCCCTCGGGCTCGGCACCGGCGGGTTCCACGTGGTCATGGCCCGCGAGGGCGGGCCGGTCGACACCGCGGGGCCCGGGCACGTCATCAAGGCCCGCTACACCCCCTCCCAGGTCCAGGTCCTGGCCGTGGAAGAGGAGGGCAGCCCGCACCGGGCGGCGGTGGCCGCCTGCACCGACCTGGGCGGCCTGCCGGTGGTCTGCGCCGAGCTGCACTCGATGGTCCCGGTGGTGGCGGCGGCCGCCCGGGCGGTCGCCGACGACCTGGTCGTGGCCTACGTGATGACCGACGGCGGCGCCCTGCCACTGGCCTTCTCGCGGCTGGCGGCCCGGCTACGGGCCGGCGGGCTGGTCGCCGGGACGATCACCACCGGGCAGGCCTTCGGCGGCGACCTGGAGGCGATCTCGCTCTACTCGGCCCTGGCCGCGGCCAGGGAGGTCCTGCACGCCGACGTGGTCGTGGTCGCCCAGGGCCCGGGAGGGATGGGGTCGGGCACCGCCCTGGGGTTCTCCGGCACCCAGGTCGCCGAGGCGGTCAACGCCGCCGGCGCCCTCGGCGGGCGGCCGGTGGCCTGCCTGCGGCTGTCCGGGGCCGACCGGCGCGAGCGGCACCGCGGGGTCAGCCACCACAGCCTGACCGCCCTGGGGCGCCTGGCCCTGGCCCGCTGCGCGGTGGCCGTGCCCGAGCTGGCCGACCCCGGGCTGGCCGAGCTGGTCGGCCGGCAGCTCGACCAGGCCGGGGTCGCCGGCCGCCACCAGCTGGTCCCGGTGGCCGCCCCGGACGCGGGCAAGCTGCTGGCCGGGTGGGGCCTGGAGGTGACCTCGATGGGCCGGGGACCCGAGGAGGACCCGCTGTTCTTCGCCGCCGCGGCCGCCGCCGGCACCCTGGCCGGGCGCCTGGCCCGGCCATGAGGCGCCCCAGCGACCGGGCGGTGTTCGGGGCCTGCCTGGCCGGGCTGGCCGCCGGGATCGGGCTGTTCCTGGTCCTGCCCCTGGCCCCGAAGTTCGTGGCGCTGCACCGGCTGCCCACCTACCGCGACTTCGACGTCGAGCTGCGCCCCCAGGGGCAGGTGACGGCGTTCTGGGTGGTGTCGATGGCCAGCTTCGCCCTGGCCGTGTGGCAGTGGCGTCGGGGCCGTCGGCCCTCCTGGGCGCTGCTGCTGGCCGGGGTGGCCGTGCTCCACCTGCTGGCCCTGCTCGTCCCCCCGGTCGCCTCCAAGGACGTCTACGCCTATTCGTTCTACGGCAAGGTCCAGACCGAGTACGGGGCCAACCCCTACCTGTCGTTCCCCGACCAGCACCCGGTCGACCCCTGGCACCCGTTCTGGTCGTGGCGGCTGTTCGGGCCGGTCTACGGGCCGCCGTTCCTGCTGCTGCTGCGGCTGCTGGCCGCGGTCGCCGGGCCGAGCCTGCTCACCTGGGTGGTGCTGGCCAAGCTGGTCCTGGTCGCGGCCGAGCTGGCCGCCATCTGGGTGCTGGTCCTGGCCCTGCGGGTCCGCCCCGACGGCGCCGCCGTGGGGCCCGGCGAGGACCCGCGCTGGCCGCTGCTGCTGATCGGCTGGAACCCGATGGTGCTGCAGTCGATCGCCATGTCGGCCCATGTCGACTCGCTGCTGCTGCTGGTGCTGGCCCTGGCCATCCTGGCCCACCGGCGGGGCCGGCACCTGCTGGCCTTCCTGGCCCTGGTCGGCTGCTTCCTCGTCAAGGTGTACCTGGGGCCGCTGGCCGCCCTGTACGCCATCTGGCTGGCCCTGGGCCGACCCCGGCTGCGGGACCGGGTGGCCGTGGTCGCCGGCCTGGGCCTCCTCGGCGCCGCCCTGACCGCCCTGGTCTACCTTCCGTACGCCAGCGCCGGCAGCAGGCTGTTCACCAGCGCCGTGGACGTGAGCGGCCACTTCTCCAGCGGCAGCCCCCCCAACGTGGTCCGCCGCCTGCTGGCCGCCATGCTGCCCCTGTTCGGCCTGTCCGACCCGGCGGCGGCCGCCGCCGGGGCCCGGCTGGGCCGCCAGCTGGCCATCGCCGGCATCCTGGTCGCCTTCGTCCTGGTCGCCCGCCGCCTGCGCGCCGGCGCCGACCCCTGGCCGCGGATGGCCACCTTCTTCCTGGCCTACCTGCTGCTCACCCCGTGGGTCTTCTACTGGCACGAGGTGCCGCTGCTGGGCATCGTCGCCGTCATCCCCTGGAGCCTGACCAGCCTGGTCGCCGTCGCCCTCTCGATCACCCTGGTCCCCCTGGCCCCGGCCGGCCCCCCCGCCGCCGGCCCGTCCACCGCCACCGCGGCCGGCGACCTGGCCGACACCCTGGCCGGCTTCGCCGGCCGCTACGGCCTGGCGCTGGTCGCCCTGTGGCTCGGCTGGCGGGTCCGCCGGCGACCACAGAAGGAGTCAGGAACCGTCGGCCCGGGGCAGCAACCCGCGGAGCGGAGCGAAGCGGAGGGCAGCGCCGGGGGGTCCGGGGGGCAGAGCGGAGCGAGCGAAGCGAGGCGCAGCGGCGCCCCCCGGTGAATCAAGAACCGCCGACAGCACCCGAGGCCTCAACGGCCCGGGGATCACATGGATGCTATGAGCTTGTCCACGCGGTCGTCGTGGGCCCGGAACGGGTCCTTGCACAGGACGGTGCGCTGGGCCTGGTCGTTGAGCTTGAGGTGGACCCAGTCGACGGTGTAGTCGCGGCGGCGTTCCTTGGCCTGGCGGATGAACTCGCCCCGGAGGCGGGCGCGGGTGGTCTGGGGGGGCTCCTGGGTGGCGCGGTCGATCGCCCGGTCGTCGCAGATCCGCTCGACCGAGCCGTTGCGCTCCAGCAGGTAGTAGAGGCCGCGCTTGCGGTTGACGTCGTGGTAGGTCAGGTCCATCAGGGCGACCTTGGGGTGCGACAGGGGCAGGTTGTGGCGGGCCCGGGCCCGCTCGATCATCAGGTACTTGGTCACCCAGTCGACCTGGCGGCCGATCCGGTCCAGCTCCTGGTGCTCGATGGCATCCAGGACGTGGCCCCACATGTCGACCACCCGCTTGGCCGTCTCGCCGGCGTCGCGGCGGTCGACAAAGCGGGCCGCCTTCTCGAAGTACTCGCGCTGGATCTCCAGGGCGCTGGCCTCCCGGCCGTTGGCCAGGCGGACCTTGCGCCGGCAGCTCATGTCGTGGGAGATCTCGCGGATGGCCCGGATCGGGTTCTCCAGGGTCAGGTCGCGCAGGACGGTGGCCTCCTCGACCATGGCGAGCACGAGGTCGGTGGCCCCGACCTTGAGGAACGCCGACCACTCGCTCATGTTGGAGTCGCCCACGATCACGTGCAGGCGCCGGTAGCGCTCGGCGTCGGCGTGGGGCTCGTCGCGGGTGTTGATGATCGGCCGTGACCGGGTGGTGGCCGACGACACGCCCTCCCAGATGTGCTCGGCCCGCTGGGCGATGCAGTAGACCGCGCCCCTGGGGGTGGCCAGGACCTTGCCGGCCCCGCAGAGGATCTGGCGGCTGACGAAGAACGGGATCAGCACGTCGGCCAGGCGCTGGAACTCGCCGTAGCGCGAGACCAGGTAGTTCTCGTGGCAGCCGTAGCTGTTGCCGGCCGAGTCGGTGTTGTTCTTGAACAGGAAGATCTTGCCGGCGATGCCCTCCTCGTGGAGGCGCGCCTCGGCGGCGGCGAGCAGGCTCTCCAGGATCCGCTCGCCCGCCTTGTCGTGGGTGACCAGCTCGGTCACCGAGTCGCACTCGGGGGTGGCGTACTCGGGGTGGGAGCCGACGTCCAGGTACAGCCGGGCGCCGTTCTCCAGGAACACGTTGGAGGAGCGGCCCCAGGAGACGACCCGCCGGAACAGGTAGCGGGCCACCTCGTCCGGCGACAGCCGACGCTGGCCCCGGAACGTGCAGGTGACGCCGTACTCGTTCTCGAGCCCGAAGATGCGCCGGTCCATACCGGTCATGCTACCGGACGCCGACCCGCTCGCCCGGGTGGCCGGCTACACCAGGGTCGCCTCGGACGTCCGTTTGGCCCGTTCCGGGCCGACCAGGGTGGTGAGGGCGGCCAGCAGGTCGGCCCGGTCGCGCTCCAGGACGGCACGGTCCGGGGCCGCCTGGGCCTGGTCGAAGTCGACCAGCCAGGGCTGGCCGTCGCCGTCGACCAGCCAGTTGGCCGGGACCAGCTCACCGTGGGCGATCCCGGCCCGGTGGAGCAGCCCGACCTGGCGCCACAGCTCGACGAGCAGGTCGTCGCCGACCTCGCCGGCGTCCAGGCCGGCCAGCTCGCGGCCATCCACCCGCTGCTGGACGAGCATGCCGGCGCCGTTGTCGAAGGAGCGGACCAGCAGCACCTCGGGGGTGCGGACCCCGGCCCGGGCCGCCAGCAGGGCCATCGAGGCCTCGTGCTCGACCTCGTGGTGGGCGGTGCCGACCCGGACCGGCCGGGTCCGGTCGCGGCGGGTCAGGCGCCGGAACGACCGCCAGAGGAGGTCGAGGTCGCGCCACTCGGCCACCACCACCTTGACGAACATGGGGGGCTCGCCCGAGGTCACGTAGCAGGTGGAGCGGCGCGGGTCGGCGCCGACCGGCTCCAGGCCGGCCGCGTCCAGGCCGTGCTCGGCCAGCACCCCCCGGAGCTTGGCCAGCGACGGTCGCGGGTCGGGGGCGCCGAGCACGAACAGGACCAGCGACCCGGCCGCCCAGCCGAGGGCGGCCCCGCCGACCACGTCGAAGGGCAGGTGCGAGCCGACGTACATGCGGGCCAGGCAGACGCAGCCGGCCAGGACCCAGGCGACCCGCCGGGCCCGGCGGCCGAGGTAGGGGCTGGCCACGGTGGCCAGGGCCACGGCCACGGCCGAGTGCCCGGAGACGTACCCGAGGCCGCGGGCCGGCTCGCCGAGGATGTTGACGTTGTCGAGCAGGGTCTGGGGCCGGCCCCGCTGCACGAACTCCTTCACCAGCTTGGCGATCAGGTAGATGCTGCCGGCGGCCAGGACCGCGTCCAGGGCCAGGCGCAGCCGCCGGGTGGCCAGGGCCAGGA
>DASZON010000228.1:0-2000 GCA_035550755.1 Actinomycetota bacterium
ACGAGCCACCATCGACGCCGCCGACTGCGAGGTGGTCGTGGCCGGCACCCCGATCAACCTCCAGCGGGTGCTCGACCTCCACCGGCCCGTCCGCCAGGCCGGCTACGAACTCCGCGAGCTGGGCCACCCCGACCTGACCGATGTGCTCGCGCCGGTCCTGGCCACGGCCAAGACCGCCCGGCCGCTCGCCTCGGCCCGCTGACAAGGACACAGGCGGACACGGGAGGCCGGGACCAGAGCTGGACCCGGCCGAGGAGCGAACGGCCCGCCAAGATCGGGACCAGGGGCCCTAGGGACGGACGCAGCGCTCGGCTACGGTGCCAGGGCAACGACAAAGGGAGGCACCAATGAAGGTCTCCGACCTGCAGCATCACGAGCTGTTCACCGCCCAGGCAGATGAGGGCTTGGACGTCGCGGCCGACCGTATGAGCTGGCATCAGGTCGGCGCTCTTCCTGTCCTTGAGGGTCAGCAGCTGGTCGGCATCATCACCGAACGGGACGTCACGGCCGCGATGGCCGAGGGCGCAGACCCGGTCATTACGCCGGTGTCGGACTACATGACCGCAGCCCCGGAGGTGCTGCGGCCCGACAGCGAGCTCGCCGACGCCGCCCATCTGATGCTGGAGCTGGGGATCCGGCACCTGCCCATCGTCCGTGGCGGCTGTCTGGTCGGCGTGCTGTCCATCCGCGACGTCCTGGACGCCGAGGTCCACCATGCCGACGGGAGCCGGGCCGGATAGGTCTCGTTCCCGGCAGGCCCTTGGACCCTGCCGCCCCAGGCGAGACACTTGGTCCGATGGCGCCGAGCAATTCCAACCTCGGAGGCTACGATGACGACCACGGACGGCTGGGTGTGTGTTGACGGCAACGAGGCGGCGGCACGGGTCGCCCACCGGCTGAGCGAGGTCATCGCCATCTACCCGATCACACCGGCCTCGCCGATGGGGGAGCTGGCCGACACCTGGAGCGCGGCTGGCCGACCCAACCTCTGGGGCCAGGTTCCCGAGGTCGTGGAACTGCAGAGCGAGGCCGGGGCGGCCGGAGTGCTGCACGGGGCCGTGCTCAAGGGGGCGCTGGCCACGACCTTCACCGCCTCCCAGGGCCTGCTGCTGATGCTGCCCAACATGTTCAAGATCGCCGGGGAATTGACCCCGACCGTGATCCATGTGGCCGCCCGCACCGTGGCCACCCACGCCCTGTCGATCTTCGGCGACCACTCCGACGTCATGGCCGCCCGCCCGACCGGCTGGGCGATGCTGGCCGCCGGCTCGGTCCAGGAGGCCCACGACTTCGCCCTGGTCGCGCACGCCGCCACACTCGCCTCGCGGGTGCCGTTCCTGCACTTCTTCGACGGTTTCCGCACCTCCCACGAGGTGGCCAAGATCCAGCTCCTGGACGACGACGATCTCCGGGCCCTGGTCGACGACGCCGATGTGGCCGCCCACCGCGACCGGGGCCTCTCCCCGGACCGGCCCCAGCTGCGCGGGTCGGCCCAGAACCCGGACGTGTTCTTCCAGGCCCGCGAGGCTGCCAACCCCTTCCACGCCGCCGTCCCCGGGATCGTGCAGGCCAAGCTGGACGCCCTCGCCAGCCGCACCGGCCGCCGGTACGGCCTGGTCGACTACGCCGGCGCCCCTGACGCCGAACGGGTGGTGGTGCTGATGGGGTCGGCCGCCGGGGCGGCCGCCGAGGCGGTCGAGGCGCTGATGACGGCGGGGGAGCGGGTCGGCTTGGTCACGGTGCGGCTGTACCGGCCGTTCCCGGCCGAGGCCCTGGCCGCCGCCCTGCCGGCAACCGTTCGCCGGGTTGCGGTGCTGGACCGGACCAAGGAGCCTGGAGCGGCCGGCGAGCCGCTGTACCAGGACGTGGTCACCGCCCTGGCCGAGCGGGCCGCCGCCGGCGGTGCGCCCATGCCGGCGGTGGTGGGCGGCCGCTACGGCCTGGCCTCCAAGGAGTTCACCCCGGCCATGGCCAAGGCGGTGCTGGACAACCTGACCGCC
>DASZON010000229.1:0-7578 GCA_035550755.1 Actinomycetota bacterium
TCGCCGAGCACCAGGACCGGCTGATCGGCCTGCGGGCGTTCCTGCGCTGGCGGCTCCAGGCCGGCGACCGGGCCCTGGCCGCGGTCCGGGCCGTTGACACCGCCACCCATCCCGAGTTTCAGGGCATGGGGATCTTCTCCCGCCTCACCAAGGCCGCCCTCGAGGCCATGGACGGCCAGGTCGACCTGGTCTTCAACACCCCAAACGGCAAGAGCGGCCCCGGTTACCTGAAGCTGGGCTGGCGCGAGGTCGGCAAGGTCCCGGTGGCGGTCAGGGCCCGGCGGCCGCTGCGGCTGCTGCTGTCGGGCCGCGCCCGCTCCCGCCCGGCGCCGCCGGTGACGGCCGCCCCGGCGGCCGAGGCCCTGGCCGATGAGGCCGCCCTCGCCGCCATGCTGGAGCGGGAGCCAGCCGCTCGCGGCCTGGCCACCCCACGGACCCTGGCCTACCTGCGCTGGCGCTACGGCGCGGCCCCGCTGCTCGGCTACCGGGCCGCCACCGAGGAGCGCGACGGCGAGCTGGCCGGGCTGGCCGTGTTCCGGGTCCGCCCGCGGGGCCGGCTGTGGGAGTCGACCGTGGCCGAGGTGCTGGCCGGCGGCGACCCCGCCACCGCCCGGCGGCTGCTGCGCCGGGTCGCCAAGGCCGCCCCGGTCGACCACCTGACCCTGCACGCCCCGGCGGGCACCCCGCTGGCCGCCGCCGCCCGCCGGGCCGGCTACCTGCCCTCGCCGGCCGGCATCCTGCTGGTCGCCAACCCCCGCACCGCCGGCCTGGAGCTAGACCCGACCCGCCTCGACGCCTGGGCGCTGTCGCTCGGCGACCTCGAGGTGTTCTGAGCGATGTCGTCGGTGCAGCGGGTCGCCCCGTTCGAGTCCAGGGTCGCCGTCGGCCTCGGCGGCGGGCTGCTCGGCTTCACCTTCACCGTGCTCGGCCTGCTGTTCCTGATCTCGGCCCAGCTCGACGGGTTCCTGGTGGTGGCCTTCCTGGTGCCGGTCCTGCTGGCCGCCTCCTGGCCGGCCTTCACCCGCCAGGCCCGCCGCGAGCACGACCCCCACCTGGTCTCCCTGCTGGTGACGGCGCTCCTGCTCAAGCTGTTCGGGTCGCTGGTCCGCTACTGGGTGGCGGTCGCCTTCTACGACAGCAACGCCGACGCCTTCGAGTACCACCGGGTCGGGGTCGACCTGGCCATGCGCTTCCGCGCCGGGAACTTCGACACCGGGCTGCAGTCGCTGTCGGGGACCGACTTCATCTCGTTCTTCACCGGCATCGTCTACACCATCACCGGCCCCAGCATCTTCGCCGGGTTCCTGCTCTACTCCTGGCTGGCCTTCGGGGGCATGTTCTACCTGTACCGGGCCTTCACCATCGCCATCCCCGACGGCAGGAAGCGCAGCTACTTCCGGCTGCTGTTCTTCATGCCGTCGATGCTGTACTGGCCCTCCAGCATCGGCAAGGAAGCCTGGATGCTGTTCACCCTCGGCCTGGCCGCCTTCGGCACGGCCCGGGTGCTGACCGGGAGACCCTGGCGCGGGATGGCGCTGGCCGGGCTGGCCATGTGGCTGGCCGCGATCGTCCGCGCCCACGTGGCCGGGATGGTCGTGCTCGGGCTGGTGGTGGCGTACCTGTTCGCCCGGCCACCGCGGCGCCTTGGCGCCCTCGGGCCCGCGGTCAAGCTGTTCGCCCTGGCCGCGCTCGTGGTGGTGGCCGTGGCCCTGCTCGGCCGGACCCAGGAGTACCTGCTCGAGAAGGGCATCGACCCCCAGGACGGGGTCACCTCGGTGCTGGCCGAGACCCAGCGCCGCACCGACCAGGGCGGCTCCAACTTCCAGGCCCCCTCGACCGGGGTGTCGCTGGCCAAGCTGCCCTGGGCCGCGGTCACGATCCTGTTCCGGCCGTTCCCCTTCGAGGTCCACAACGCCCAGGCGGCCATCACCGCCATCGAGAGCACCGTGCTGCTCTGCCTGGCCCTGGCCAGGCGCCGAGCGATCTGGCACGCCGTCCGCCACCTGCGGCGCTGGCCGTACGTGGCCTTCATCCTCGTCTACTCGGGCCTGTTCGTGGTCGCGTTCTCCAGCATCGCCAACTTCGGCATCCTGGCCCGCGAGCGCATCCAGCTCCTGCCCTTCTTCCTGGTCCTGCTGTGCGTCCCGGCCAGCCGGCCGCGGCCGGCACCGCCCTCCGCCGCCACCGTGGAGAGGAGGGACGATGCCGACCGGCAGCTCGTTCGCGCGTAAGGCGGTCAAGGCGGCCGTGCTCCCCGGCGGGATCGTCACCCGGCGCCGGCCCGGCGACGTGGTCGTGCTGCTGTACCACCGGGTGACCGGGCTCGGCGGCGAGATCGACACCCCGCCGGCCCTGTTCGAGCGCCAGCTGGCCGCCCTGGCCTCCGACGAGCAGGTGCTCACCCTCGACCAGGCCCTTGACGGCAACGGCACCGGCGGGGTGGTGGTGACCGTCGACGACGGCTACCGCGACTTCGCCGACACCGTGGTCCCGCTGCTGGTCCGCTACCAGGTCCCGGCCCTGCTGTACCTGGCCACGAGCCTGGTCGCCGGCGAGGGGGACGGGCCGGACGACCCCGACGCGCTCAGCTGGGCCCAGCTCGCCGAGGCCGTCGCCACCGGGCTGGTCACGGTCGGGGCCCACACCCACGGCCACACCGACCTGTCCAAGGCCACCGAGCAGGTCTGCCGGGACGAGATGGCCCGCTCCCAGGAGCTGGTCGAGGACCGCCTCGGAGTGGCCTGCCGGCACTTCGCCTACCCCTGGGCGGTGGCCTCGCCGACCGCCGACCAGGTCGCCCGGGAGCTGTTCGACTCGGCCGCCCTCGACGCCTGGCGCAGCAACCGGGCCGGGGCGATCGACCCCTGGCGGCTCGGCCGCACCCCGGTCCTGGCCAGCGACGGCATGGCCTTCTTCAAGGCCAAGGTCAAGGGCCGCCTCGACGGCGAGGCCCTGGCCTACCGGATGCTCCGGCGCGGCCCCTGGGGGCGCGCATGACCAGAAGGCTGAAGGTCGCCCACCTGACCACCACCGACCTGACCCTGCGGTACCTGCTGCTGGGCCAGCTGCGGCGCCTGGCCGCCGAGGGCTACGAGGTCACCGGGATCAGCGCCCCGGGGCCGAACGGGACCGCCCTGGAGGCCGAGGGGATCCGGTTCGTGCCCTGGCGCAACGCCACCCGGGCCTGGAACCCGGTGGCCGACGTCAAGGCCCTGGCCGAGCTGGTGGCCCTGCTGCGCCGGGAGCGCTTCGACCTGGTCCACACCCACAACCCCAAGCCCGGAGTGCTGGGCCGGGTGGCGGCCCGGGCGGCCCGGGTGCCCCTGGTCGTCAACACCGTCCACGGCCTTTACGCCACCCCCGACGACCGGCTGCGCAAGCGGGCGGCCGTGCTCGGGGCCGAGTGGCTGGCCGGGCGCTGCTCGGACCTCGAGCTCTACCAGAGCGAGGAGGACCTGCGCTGGGCGGCCCGGCTCCGGCTGGCCCGCAAGGGCCGCAGCCACCTGCTCGGCAACGGCACCGACGTCGGCCAGTTCGACCCGGCCCAGGTCCCGCCCGAGCGGGCCGCGGCCCTGCGCCGCGAGCTCGGCATCCCGGCCGACGCGGTGGTGGTGGGGGCGGTGGGCCGCCTGGTGGCCGAGAAGGGCTACCGGGAGCTGTTCGCCGCCGCCCGGGCGGTGCGCCGGGCCGACCCGCGGGTCCGGTTCCTGGCCGTTGGCGCCCCCGACCTGGAGAAGGCCGACGCCATCGGCGAGGCCGAGCTGGTCGCGGCCGCCGAGGACGTGGTCGTCACCGGCTGGCGCGACGACGTCCGCGACCTGCTGGCCGTCATGGACGTGTTCGTGCTCGCCTCCTGGCGCGAGGGCATGCCCCGCTCGGCCATCGAGGCCGCGGCCATGGGCCGGGCGATGGTCCTGACCGACATCCGCGGCTGCCGCGAGGTCGCCCGCCACGACCGCGAGGCCCTGCTCGTCCCACCCCGCGACCCCGAGGCCCTGGCCGGGGCGATCTCGCACCTGGCCGCCGACCCGGCCCTGCGCGACCGCCTGGGCACGGCCGCCAGGACCCGGGCGCTCGAGCGCTTCAGTGAAGCCCAGGTGGCGGAGCGGGTGGTTGCGCACTATCAGGGCCTGTTCGCGCGGCGGTCGCCTGGGCGGTCCTTGAAGCGGCCCCCGATCCATGTGGGGGGAGCTCGCTCCCCCCACGGCCCCCCCGGAAGGCCGGTCGGGTATGCCCGACACGCATGCGGCGGGCCTGCCGGAGCTTCATCGGAGGCCCATGCGACGTCGATACCCGACCGGCCTTCCGGAGCGCCTGTGCCGGACGTTCTGGTGATCCGTTCAGCTACGACGGCCGACGCCGCGGCCATGGCCCGGCTGCACGCCGACGGGATGCCCGACGCGTTCCTGCCCACCCTTGGGCCGCGGTTCCTGGCCCGGCTGTACCGGGCCCTGGCCACCGACCCGGACGCGGTCGCCGTGGTCGCCGAGGGGGTCGAGGGGGTCGTCGGGTTCGCCGCCGGGGTCACCTCGGTCGGCGGCTTCTACCGCCGCTTCGCCCGCGCCCACGGCCCGGGAGCGGCCCTGGCCGCCGCCCCCCGCCTCGTCCGCCCCAGCGTGGCCCGCCGGCTGCTGGAGACCGTCCGCTACCCGGCCCAGGAGCCCGACGGCAACGGCGCCAACGGCAACCGCCGGCTGCCCGACGCCGAGCTGCTGTCGATCGCCGTCGCCCCCGGCTTCCGGACCGGCGGCACCGGCCGCGCCCTGGCCGACGGCGTCCTGTCCGGCCTGGCCGGGCGGGGCGTCGGCGACATCAAGGTCGTGGTCGGCGCGGCCAACCAGGGCGCCAACCGCTTCTACGCCAAGGTCGGCTTCCGCGAGGCCGGCCAGCTCACCGTCCACCAGGGAACCCCGAGCAACGTCTGGATCCGGTCATGCCATTCTTCGTCGCCATCGCCCTCGGCCTCGTCCTGACCTGGGCCGCCCGCCACCTCGGCCTCGCCACCGGGCTGGTCGACCGTCCCCCGGCCGCGCCGGACCCCGACGCGCCCCCGGGGGCCGAGCACCTGAAGATCCACACCGAGCCGATTCCCGTCCTTGGCGGGCTCGGGGTGGTCGCCGCCGTGCTCATCGCCCTGCTCGCCAGCGGGTCCGGGCTGTCGTGGCTGGTGGTCGCCGGGGTGGTCATGGCCACGGTCGTGGGCCTGGTCGACGACGCCCGGCCCCAGCCGGCCTCGGTCCGGCTGGTCGCCCTGGCCGTGGCCGCCGTGCCGATCGCCATCGGCCTCGACTTCCACAAGCTCGACCAGCTCGCCACACCGGCCCGGGTCGGCGTGGTCGCGCTCCTGCTGCTCATGGCCAACGCCGTCAACCTGATCGACGGCCAGGACGGCCTGGCCGGCGGCCTCGGGGCGATCGCCAGCGTCGGGCTGGCGGCGGTGATCGCCGCCAACGGCAGCCCGGTGCTCGCCCTGGTGGTCGCGGGCGCGCTGGTCGGGTTCCTGGCCTGGAACCTGCCCCCGGCCCGGGTGTTCCTCGGCAACGGCGGCGCCTACGGCCTCGGCGCCCTGCTCACCGTGCTGGCCGCCCAGGCCACCGCCGGCCACGGCTGGCACGGGCTGCTGGCCGCCGCCCTGTGCCTCGGCGTGTTCGCCTTCGAGCTGACCTTCACCGTGTTCCGGCGGCTGCGCTCCGCCCAGCGGCTGGCCGACGGCGACCGCAAGCACTCCTACGACCTGCTCGGCCGCAGCCGCGGCAACCGCGACCGCTCCACCCTGGCCCTGTGGACCCTGGCCGCGGTCTCGGCCGGGGCCGGCTACGCCTCCGACCAGGTGTCGCTGGCCGCCGCCGGGGCCATGCTCGGGGTCGCCGCCGTGCTCGGCACGGCCGCCGGGGGGCGGCTGTGGCGCGACGCCGCGGCCATGGCCGACACCCAGCAGTCGACGGAGAGCCGATGAACGTCCTGGTCACCGGGGGGGCCGGCTTCATCGGGTCCAGCCTCGTCCGTTCGCTCGCCGCCGACGGCCACACCGTCCGGGTGCTCGACGACTTCTCCACCGGCCGGCCCGGCAACCTCGACGGGGTCGACGGCGACCTCGAGGTCCTGGAGGGCGACCTCCGCGACCCGGCGGCCGTGGCCAAGGCCGTGGCCGGGGCCGAGGCCGTCCACCACCTGGCCGCCCTGCCCTCGGTGGCCCGCTCGGTGGCCGACCCCCGCGCCTCCCACGAGGTCAACGTCTCCGGCACCCTCAACCTGCTCCTGGCCGCCGTCGAGGCCGGGGTCGGGCGGGTCGTCTACGCCTCCTCCTCCTCGGTCTACGGCGACACCCCGGTGCTGCCCAAGCACGAGGACATGCCGGTCTCGCCGAGGTCGCCGTACGCCGCCGCCAAGCTGGCCGGCGAGGCCTACTGCCGGTCGTTCGCCCGGGTCTACCCGATCCAGACGGTGTGCCTGCGCTTCTTCAACGTGTTCGGGCCCCGCCAGGACCCGAACTCCCAGTACGCGGCCGTGGTGCCCCGGTTCGTGACCCGGATGCTGGCCGGCGAGCCGGCCGAGGTCACCGGCGACGGCCGCCAGACCCGCGACTTCACCTTCGTCGACAACGCCGTCCAGGCCTGTCGGCTGGCCGCCGAAGCCGGTCCCGAGGCCGTTGGCGAGGCCATGAACGTCGGCTGCGGCGACCGCATCTCCGTCCTCGACCTCGTCGGGCTGGTCAACGACCTGCTCGGCCGGCGGGTCGAGCCGGTGCACGTGCCCGCCCGGCCCGGGGACGTCCGCGACTCGCAGGCCGCCATCGACAAGGCCGAGCGCCTGATCGGCTACCGCCCGCGCGTACCGGTGCGCGACGGGGTCGCCGCCACCGTCCGCTGGTTCGCCGGCGCCACCACTCCGACGAAGGGAGCCTCATCACGATGACCACGGCGACGCCCTCCGACGACGACCGCCCCGCCATCGACGGCGGGCAGCCCGTCTTCCCCGACGGCCTCCCCCTGGCTCGGCCGGCCATTGCCGACCCGGCCGCGGTGGCCGAGGCGGCCGGCGAGATCCTGGCCAGCGGGGTGCTGACCAACGGGCCGTATGTGCGCCGGCTGGAGGAGCGGGCCGCCAGCTACCTGGGGGTTCGGCACTGTGTGGCCGTCTGCTCCTGCACCGCCGGGCTGATGCTGGTCCTGCGGGCCAGCGGGCTGTCCGGGGACGTGATCCTGCCGTCGTTCACCTTCTCGGCCAGCGCCCACGCGGTCGTCTGGAACGGGCTCCGGCCCGCCTTCGCCGACATCCGCCCCGGCGACCTGCTGCTCGACCCGGCCGCGGTGGCCCGCTCGGCCGGGGTCCGGACCTCGGCCATCCTCGCCACCCACACCTACGGCACCCCCTGTGACACCGGTGCCCTGGAGCAGCTGGCCCGCCGCAACGGCATCCGCCTGTTCTTCGACGCCGCCCACGCCTTCGGGTCGCGCCACGGCGAGCGGATGGTCGGCGGGTTCGGCGACGCCGAGGTGTTCAGCCTGTCCCCGACCAAGGTGCTGATCGCCGGCGAGGGCGGGATCATCGCCACCAACGACGACAGCCTGGCCGAGC
>DASZON010000230.1:0-3130 GCA_035550755.1 Actinomycetota bacterium
GTCCTGGGGCTCGTCGCTGTCGAGGTCGTAGTCGAGCAGCCCCGCCCAGCCGCGGCGGAGGCCGACGACCTCGTAGCCGCGGTCGGCGGCGGCGTACACCAGCGTCTTGATGCAGGGGTTGAGGCCGGGGACGTCGCCGCCGCCGGTCAGCACACCGATCCTGGTCATGCGGATGCCTCCCACAGGGGGGGTTGCCGGGGGGTCGGGCAGCGGTGCCCGGGAGCCGCGACCGCTCGCCCGGCCGCGACCAGAAAGCATAGCGTCCGCGGGCCCCGGACGCCCGGCGGCCGGCTCAGCTCGGCCGGCGGGCTCCGGGCCGGGGCAGGCCCGAGTCGGTGACCACGGCGCGGCTGATGGGGACGTCGCGGGCCGCGGCCTCCCACTCGTCGGCCGGCGGGCGGTCGTAGATGCCGGTCTGCTCGGCCGTGGCCATGGTCGCCTGCTCGTCGCGGAGGAAGCCGAGCTGGACCAGCTGGGGCCGGGTGAGCAAGTCGAGCAGCCAGTCGAACGACACCCGGACCCGGTTGGCGGTCGAGGGCAGGGACAGCAGGTGGTAGCCGCGGGTCACGACCAGCCCGGGCAGGCCGCCAATCGACACCCCGAACGGCGAGGCCACCGCATCGAAGCCGCCCAGGTCGACGGCGAAGCCGAGGTCGTTGTGGCGGTAGTCGACCGCCTTGCCGTAGCCGAGCGAGGCGGCCACGTTGCGGGCGGCCGTCCTGCCCTGGCGCTGGGCGTGCTGGGCGGTCTGGCCGGTGAGCTCGCCCGGCCTGGTCAGGTCGGGCACGGCGGCGGCGTCGCCGAAGGCGAACACGTCGGGGTGACCCGGGACCGCCAGGTCGGTCCCGACCACCAGCCGCCCCCGCTCGGTGGGCAGCCCCAGGGTCTTGATCAGCGGGCTCGGGGTGACACCGGTGCACCAGACCAGGGTGTGGGTCGGGATGGTCTCGCCGTCCGACAGCCGCACCTTGTCCCGGGTGGCCTCCTCGACCGTCACCCCCAGCCGGACCTCGACCCCCCGGCGGCGCAGGACCTTCATGGCGTCCTCACCCAGGCGCCGGCCGAGCTCGGGGAGGATCTTGGGGGCCAGGTCGACCAGGACCCAGCGCATCTCCTCGGGCCGCAGCCGCGGGTAGTCGGCGGCCGCCCTGGTCGTGACCAGCTGCATCTGGGCGGCGGTCTCGGTGCCCGAGTAGCCGGCCCCGACGACCACGAAGGTGCAGCAGGCCCGCCGGTGCTCGGGGGCGTCGGCGGCGTCGGCGTCCTCCAGCTCGCGGAGCACGTGGTCGCGGAGGAAGGCCGCCTCGGCAAGGGTCTTGAGGCCGAGGGCGTGCTCGGCCACCCCGGGGATGTCGAAGGTGCGGGTGACCCCGCCGGGGGCGAGGACGATGCGGTCCCAGCCCACCTCGGTGGTCGAGCCGTCGGACCGCTGCAGCGTGGCCGTGTGGCTGGCGACGTCGACGCCGACCACGTGGCCGAGCAGGACCCGGGCCCGGTCCAGGGCGTTGTGGAGCCCGACGGCGATGTGGCGGGGGTCGACCACACCCGAGGCCACGTTGGGCAGCAGGGGGCTGTAGAGGAGGTAGTCGGCCGCGCTGGCCAGGACCAGCTCGGCGGCGTCGGCCGGCAGGTGCTTCTCCAGCCGCCGCATGCAGTGGAACCCGGCGAAGCCGCTGCCGACGACCAGCACGGTCGGGCGTGCTTGGGGTGTTGTGCGCGCGGGGGAGGTCATGGGTAGATGAGTAGCACGTCGGCCGAGGAGGAATCCATGCGTGACTTCCGCACCCACCGTCCCGGCACCTACCAGGAGATGACCGCGGGCTTCCGCTGGGAGGCCCCGGCCAGCTACAACCTGGCCGCCGACGTGCTCGACAAACACGAGCCGGACCGCCCGGCCATGCACTTCGTGTCCGACGAGGGCCGCGACGAGCACTGGACGTTCGGCGACATGCGCCGCCTCACCGACCGGACCGCCAACACCCTGCGGGCGCTCGGGGTCGCGGCGGGCGACCGGGTGGCGGTGATGGCCCCGGCCTCGCCCGAGATCGCGGCCAGCTTCCTGGCCACCTACAAGTGCGAGGCCATCCTGCTGTCGATGTCGGTGCTGTACGGCGACGAGTCGATCGTCTACCGGCTCAACGACTCCGGGGCAAAGGTGCTGATCACCTCGGCCGCCCACCGCGACCGGGTGACCGCCCTGCTCGACAAGGCCCCCTCGGTGGAGCGGCTGGTGGTGGTCGGCGGCAGCGGGGACGAGAGCTTCGAGGAGCTGACCGGGGCCGCCGCCGACCGGTTCGAGACCCCGGCCACCGACCCCGACACCCCGGCCCAGCTCTACTACACCTCGGGCACGACCGGGCTGGCCAAGGGCATCCTGCACGCCCACCGCTACCTCCTCGCCCACGAGGAGTTCCAGTTCAGCCACGACGTCCGGGCGGGCGAGCTGTTCCACTCGACCGGCGAGTGGGCCTGGATCGCCGGGATCGTCCCCGGCATCCTCGGGCCCTGGCGGTTCGGGGTCGAGACCCTGGTCCACGGCCGCAAAGGGGGGTTCGACCCGGGCAAGGCGCTGCGGCTGATCGCCGACCACGGGGTCGGCAACCTGTTCACCACCCCCACCGCCATCCGGGCCATGATGGGCGTGTCCGAGGCGGCCGGCCTGGACTTCTCGGTGCGGCTGGCCTGCTCGGCCGGGGAGCCGCTCAACCCCGAGGCGATCGCCTGGTGGAACCGGACGGTCGGCTGCCCGGTGCTCGACTACTACGGGCTGTCCGAGAGCTACCCGCTGTGCGGCAACTTCCCCACGGTGGAGGTCCGGCCCGGGTCCATGGGGCTGCCCCTGCCCGGCTGGGAGGTGGCGATCCTCGACCCCGACGAGCAGCCGGTGCCCCAGGGCGAGCCGGGCGAGATCTGCCTGAAGGCCCGCTCCAACCCCCACTACCCGCTCGGCTACTGGAACCGGCCCGAGGACTCCAAGGAGGTCTTCGGGGGCGACTGGTTCCACACCAAGGACACCGCCCGCCAGGACGAGGACGGCTACGTCTGGTACTCGGGCCGGGCCGACGACGTGATCATCTCGGCCGGCTACCGGATCGGGCCGTTCGAGGTCGAGAGCACCCTGCTGGAGCAC
>DASZON010000231.1:0-5987 GCA_035550755.1 Actinomycetota bacterium
ACGATCCGGATGCCCTCGAAGGCGGGCCCGCGGGTCGGCACCCAGTCGGCCAGCATCTGGCTGATCGGCAGGTACAGGAACCGGTCCACCGGCAGCCAGGGCTCGAACAGGTAGGTGTCGATCTGGCCGAGGGTCATGGCCCGCACCGCCGGGTTGGTGGGGGTCCAGGCCCGCCGCCCGACCAGCAGCACCCGCTTGGCCCCGGGGTGCAGCTCGCGGGCCCGGAGCAGCACCAGGACCCCGGGCATGGCCGCCATCGCCTGCCCGGCCACCACCAGGGCGACCTCCTCCCCGGCCCGGGCCAGCTCGTCCAGCGCCTCCAGGGCCTCCATCGGCCCGGCCTCGGCCAGGATCCGGTGGTCGCCCCCGAACCGCCGGCCCAGGTCGGCGGCCAGGGCCACCAGCACCTCGGGGCGGTCGTCGACCAGGAACAGGATCGGACGGCTCATGGCAGCGATGGTGACACGGACCGGCTCCCCCATGTTCTGGGCCGGTCCGCCTCCCCGCTCACGAGCTGGTCAGGCCCTGTCTGGGGTGCGGCGCAGGTAGGTGGTGAGCTCGCTGAGGTCGTGGTCGCCGAGGCCGGCGGCGACGGCCGCCTCCACCACCCGGTGGTTGGTGGTGGCCTGCTCCATGGTGGCGCCGGCCTCGGCGGCGAGGGCGAGGATGAGGTCGAGGTCCTTGGCCACCAGGTCGAGGCTGAAGGCGACCGGGGGCTGGCCCGGGTGCTCGAAGGCCTCGCGCTTGTAGTGGACGAACGGGGCGGCGATGACGCTGGCCGCGAACACCTCGTAGGCGGCCGACCGCTCGACCCCGGCCCGCTCGGCCAGGACCAGGCCCTCGGCCAGGGCCAGGTTGAGGCCGTGCAGGACCGAGTTCACGGTCAGCTTCATCACCGCCCCCGACCCCAGCTCGCCCACGTGGAAGACCTGCTTGGCCAGGGGGTCGAGCACCGGCCGGACCCGGTCGAGCACGTCGGGGTCGCCGCCGGCCATGATGGTGAGCTGGCCGGCCTCGACGGTGGAGACGCTGCCCGAGACCGGGGTGTCGAGCAGGGACGCGCCCCGGTCCTCGACCAGCGGCCGCAGCCGCCGCACCGTCCCCGGGTCGATGGTGCTGGCCTCGCAGACGACCGCCCCCGGCTGGAGGCCGGCCACGATGCCGTCGCCGCCGGTGTAGGCGGCCCCGACGGCGGCGTCGTCGGCCAGGGAGCTGAGCACCACCTGGGCCGAGGCGGCGGCCTCGCGGGCGGTGGTGGCCACCGCCGCGCCGGTGGCCTCGCCCACCGCCTCGGCCTTGGCCCGGGTGCGGTTGAACACCACCACCTCGACCCCGGCCCGGCACAGGGTGCCGACCATGGCCGCGCCCATCCGCCCGGCCCCGACCACCGCGACCCTCGACCCGCCCGCCATGTCCTCCACCTCTTCAGAGCAGCAGCCAGCCGCCGTCGACGTGCAGGTTGACGCCGTTCGCGGACCGGTTCTCGAGCAGGAACACCACCGCCCCGACGATGTCCTCCATGGTCGCCAGGCGCCGGGTCGGGGTGCGGTCGCGGACCGGCTCCAGGGCGGCATGCTTGGCGCTCCAGTATGGACTGTCGCCGACGATCCCGGGATGGATGGCGTTGCAGCGGATCGGGGCCAGCTCGACCGCCAGGGTGCTGACCAGGCCGGTGATCCCACCGTTGACCGCCGAGACCATGGTGGAGCCGGGATACGGGCGGTCCTTGGCCCGGCCGCCGAACAGCACCACCGAGCCGTCGGGGTCCATCCGCGGCGCCAGCACGTGGACAACCTCGGTGTTGCCGACCATCTTCAGGGTGGCCAGGCGGGTGGCGGCCTTCACGTCGAAGGATCCGACCCGGTTCTCGTCCCGCTCGATCGCGGCCAGCACCAGGTAGGCGATCCCGTCGATGCCAGCCAGCCGGTCGGCCAGCTCGGCCGGCTCGGCCAGGTCCAGGCCGATGCCCCTGGTCCTGCCACCGACCTCGGCCGCCACGGCCTCGGCCCGCGCCGCATCGCGCCCCGACAGCACCACCTGGCGGCCCTGGCCGGCGTAGTGGCGGGCCACCTCCAGCCCCAGCCCCTGGGTGCCGCCGATCACGACCACGCATCCCTCGGCCATCTGCCGTCTCCTTGTCTGCCGCTGGGCTGTTCAGGCGAGCCGGGAGCGGAGGTACTCCCAGTCGCGGGTGAACCGGTAGGAGTGGCGGGCCGGCGGCTGCGGGGCCTGGGTCTCCAGCCAGCGCACCGGCCGGTCGGCCGGGTTGGCGAAGCCGTGGACGCAGCCGACCCCGGCCCAGGCGGTGTCGCCCGGCCCCAGGCGGTAGGTCTGGCCGTCGAAGCTGGCGTCGACCGCGCCCTCCAGGACCAGGTAGGTCTCCTCCAGCGGGTGGTCGTGGGTGCCGGCGACCCCGCCGGGCTCGTACTGGACCATGAACATCGTCTGGAGCTGGGCCCCGAGGTCGCTGTCGACCATCATCTTCACGGTGATGCCGCTGTAGACCAGCAGGGCGGTGCGCATGCTGGCCGACACCGCCAGCTGGTCCTGGGTCTGGCGGCCCGGGTCCATGTTGGCCGGGTCGATGTGCCCGAACGACCGGGTCCGGGGGTCGCGGACGTCGACCGCCAGCGGCTCGGCCTCAGCCACGGGCGGGACGAAGAAGGTGTCGTCGCCGAACCGGGCCCGGGGCTGGGGGGCGAGCATGTCGGCCCAGCGGGCCGTCGCCGGCCCCCGGTTGCGGAGCGCGTGGGCCTGGCCCACCGGGACCAGGCCGTAGTCGCCCGGGCCCAGCAGCACCGACCCCTCGGCGGTGTCGAGCACCAGGGTCCCTTCCAGCAGGAACAGGCTCTCCTCGAAGGAGTGCACGTGGGCGTCGACCCGCCCGTCGGGCTCAAGGGCGCAGATCCCGAAGCCGGTGTGGGCGGCCCCGGCGGCCTCGCCGACGACCGCCCAGCGGCCGAGCCCCTGGTGGTGCCCGGCGTACGCCTCGGGCACCACCAGGTCCGCCGCGGCGGCCCTGGCGACCAGGTGCCGTCCGGTCATGCCGAGGACTGCGCGGCCCGCTTGCGCTCCAGCTCACCCAGCAGGTGGTCGCGGGAGGCCTCGACCTTGCGGCGGGCCCCGTCGGCGTCGGCGAGCAGCTTGCCGTCACGCTTGCGCACCTGGCCGCCGATCAGCACCGTCTCCACGTTGGAGACGTCGGCGCAGTTGGTCACGGCGGCCACCGGGTCGATCACCGGGGCCATGTTGAGGGCGGTGGCGTCGAGCACGACCACGTCGGCCTGCTTGCCCGGGGTGAGCGAGCCGGTCCGGTCCGCGACCCCGGCCACCTCGGCCCCGTAGAGGGTCGCCATCTCCAGCATCTGCCGCGAGGTCAGCATGGTGTCGGAGACGTCGCCCTCGGCCCCGGCCTCCCAGGCGGCGGCGTTGACCCGCGCCCGGTCGCAGGCGAAGGCGGCCCGCATCTGGGTGAAGAGGTCGCCGGGGGCGGTGGTGACGACGTCGATGGACAGGCTGGGCCGCAGCCCGTACTCCATCGACTTCAGCACCGGCGGCCAGCCGTGGCCCATCTGGGCCTCGATCTGGGGGGCGATGGAGACGGTGCCGCCGCTGTCGGCGAGCAGCCGCCACTCGTCGTCGGTCAGGTAGCAGCAATGGATGTAGGTGGTGTCCGGGCCGAGCAGGCCCAGGTCGCCGAGCTGCTTGACCATGCCGAAGCGGCCGGCCGAGTGCATGGCCACGTGGATGGTGATGGGGATGCCGAGCTCGCGGGCCAGGGCCCACTCGGCCCGGACGACCTCGTCGCTGCAGTAGGTCGGGCCGCGGGTGGCCAGGGCCAGGGTCAGCAGGCCGTCGCCGGAGGAGAAGTAGGTGTCGCGGACCCGGCGCACGTCGTCGGCCGGGATGGCGATCTTGCTGTTGTTCCAGTAGTCGTTGAGCGAGGTGTTGGCGCTGCCGTAGGCGTACTGGGCGCGGATGCCGGCCTCCTGGAGACCCTGGATGCCGGCGTCGGGGTGCTCGGGGGTGTTGTTGATGTGCGACCAGTCGACCAGGGTCGTGATGCCGGCGTTGACGCACTCCAGGGCCCCGGCCAGGTTGCTGTTGTAGACGTCCTCGGGCCGGTACAGGGGGGCGAAGGAGTCGAGGATCTCCACGAAGTAGGTGCCGAGGGTGGCGTTGGGGGCACAGCCGCGGATGGCCGCCTCCCAGGTGTGCCGGTGGGTGTCGACGAACCCGGGGATGACGATCCGGCCGTTGGCGTCCACCACCTCGGCGTCGGCGTCGATCCGGGGGGCGACCTGCGCGATCCTGTCCCCCTCGATCAGGACGTCGCCCTCCGGCAGGTCGCCGAGGTCGGGGTCCATGGTCAGGACGGTGCCGCCACGCAGCAGGAGCCGGTCGGCCATTGGAACTCCTCCTCGCTGAAGAGCCACCTGGGGTCGGGCCGGAGCTTACCTTGTGTCCAGTGGGGCTGAACAGGCCCTGTACACTCCTGCCATGAGCGTCGTCGATCTCGGGGCCAGCCTGCGCGCGGAACGCCAGCGCCAGGGCCTGTCGCTGCGGGAGACGGCCCGGCGCCTGGGGATCTCGGCCAGCGCCCTCTCCCAGATCGAGACCGGCAAGGCGCACCCGTCGGTGGGCAAGCTGTTCGACATCGTGAACCTCCTGAACGTCTCGGTGGACGGGCTGCTGGCCGGGGAGGCGGTGGTCACCCGCAACGGCCACGGGTTCTCCTCCCTGCAGCGCGCCGGCGAGCACGAGACCCTTGAGCTGGAGTCGGGGGTGCGCTGGCGGCGGCTCACCACCGGGTCCTACCCGGGGGTGGAGTTCCTCCACGTCGAGTACCAGCCGGGCGGCAACTCGACCGGCGACGGCAGCTTCATGCGCCACGCCGGCCAGGAGTTCGGCTACGTGCTGGCCGGCCGCCTCACCATCCACATCGGCTTCGAGGCCCACGAGCTGGGACCAGGGGACTCGGTCAGCTTCCCGGCGACCACCCCGCACCGGCTCGGCAACCACGGCACCGAGGCGGCGACGGCCATCTGGTGCATCATCGGCCGCCATGCCAATGTTTAGTCGTACTTGACGGTTCGTCGAGGGGGATGGCCATGGGCATCCGCACGTACGGGCCGAACGCGGTCGACTGGGAGGAGCGGGTCGACGTCGGCCGGCTCCGTTCCCAGCGGCTGGCGCGGCTGAAGGAGGCGCTGGACCGCTCGGAGCTGGGCGCCCTGCTCAGCTTCGACTTCCACAACATCCGCTACATGACCTCGACCCACATCGGCACCTGGGCGATGGACAAGCTGATCCGCTTCGCCCTGCTGCCCCGGGGCGGCGAGCCGGTGGTGTGGGACTTCGGGTCGGCGGCCCGCCACCACCAGCTCTACAACCCCTGGCTGGACGGCCGCACCGACGACCCCGAGCAGGGCCGGGCCCGGGCCGGGATCTCGACCCTTCGGGGCGCCTTCAACCCCGACGCCGGCATCGCCGACGGGGTCGCGGCCAAGATCCGGCGCGAGCTCGACAAGTACGGGCTGGCCGGCGAGCCGGTCGGGGTCGACCTGGTCGAGGTGCCGGTGCTCAAGGCCCTGGAGGCGGCCGGGCTGACCGTGGTCGACGGCCAGCAGGTGTACCTGGACGCCCGGCGGATCAAGACCCCGGACGAGATCACCCTGTTGACCACGGCGGCCACCATGGTGGACGCCGCCTACGACGAGCTGTACCGCTTCCTGCGGCCCGGGGTCCGGGAGAACGAGTGCGTCGGGCTGGTCGCCAAGGTCCTCTACGACCTCGGCTCCGAGCACGTGGAGGGGGTCAACGCCATCTCCGGGGAGCGCTGCGCCCCCCACCCCCACGTCTACTCCGACCGCATCCTGCGCCCCGGCGACCCGGCCTTCTTCGACATCCTGCACAGCTACAACGGCTACCGGACCTGCTACTACCGCTGCTTCGCGGTCGGCAGCGCGTCGCCGGCCATGCGCGAC
>DASZON010000232.1:0-9053 GCA_035550755.1 Actinomycetota bacterium
GTCGATGCCCGCCAGCGCCGGGGTGGTGACGATCGACCAGGGCGGGATCCGCGGCTCGCGGCGGAGCAACCCGGCGACCTACACCGGGCTGCTCGACCCCATCCGCAAGGCGTTCGCCAAGGCCAACGGCGTGAAGCCGGCGCTGTTCAGCGCCAACTCCGAGGGCGCCTGCCCCAGCTGCAACGGCGCCGGCGTCATCTACACCGACCTGGCGATGATGGCCGGTGTCGCCACCACCTGTGAGGAGTGCGAGGGCAAGCGGTTCCAGGCATCGGTGCTGGAGTACCACCTCGGCGGCCGCGACATCAGCGAGGTGCTGGCGATGCCGGTGACCGAGGCCGAGGAGTTCTTCGGCGCCGGCGAGGCGCGCACCCCGGCCGCGCACGTCATCCTCGACCGGCTCGCCGACGTCGGGCTCGGCTACCTCAGCCTCGGCCAGCCGCTCACCACCCTGTCCGGCGGCGAGCGCCAGCGGCTCAAGCTGGCCACCCGCATGGCCGAGAAGGGCGGCGTCTACATGCTCGACGAGCCGACCACCGGCCTCCACCTCGCCGACGTCGAGCAGCTGCTCGGCCTGCTCGACCGGCTCGTCGACTCCGGCAAGTCGGTCATCGTCATCGAGCACCACCAGGCGGTCATGGCCCACGCCGACTGGATCGTCGACCTCGGCCCCGGCGCCGGCCACGACGGCGGCCGGATCGTCTTCGAGGGCACACCCGCCGACCTCGTCGCCACCCGCTCCACCCTCACCGGCGAGCACCTCGCGGCCTACGTCGGCGCCTGACCCGGGCGGCGCGACCCTGGCCGCCCGGGCGGGCTCAGCCGGTGAGCCGGAGCACGCCGGCGCAGAGTGACCAGGCGGCGGCGACGAACGCGCGGCGGCTGCGGTCGGCGTGCAGGGAGCGCAGCAGCAGCCCGTGGAGGCCGTCGAGCAGGAACGAGGCGGTCAGCTCGGGGTCCTCGACGGTGAACTCGCCGGCCTCGGCGCCGCGGGCGACGAACCGGACCAGCGCCGCCCGGGCCTGGTCGAGGGGTTCGTCCTCGGAGACCTCAGCGGCGTGGAACAGCAGGTGGTGCAGCCGCTGGTTGGCGGCGTGGAAGTCGTACATCTCGCCAAGGAACGCCCGCAGCTGGCGGGCGTGGCCGCCGCGGCCGGCGGGCGCGTCCAGGCGGCCGGACTGGGCCAGCCACTGGCTGGTGTAGCGGGCCCGCAGGGCGGTCAGCAGCGCCGACTTGGAGTCGAAGTACAGGTAGACGGTGCCCTTGGCCACCCCGGCGGCCTCGGCGACGTCGGCCATGGTGGCCTCGGCCAGGCCCCGGTCCAGGAACACGCGGGCGGCCGCGTCCAGGATCTGCTCGCGGCGGACCTCGGGCAGCTCCCGCCGCCTGGTCGTCGTCCCCTCGGCCATCCCGCCTCCTGTCTACTGACTGACCGTCATTCTAGCAACCCCCTTGACGACTGACCAGCGGTCATTAATACTGACCGACAGTCAGTCAGAGAGGAGGCCCGTCATGACGGGACCGGCGATCGAGACGATCGGCCTGGGCAAGGTCTACCCGGGTGCGGTGCGGGCCCTGGACGAGGTGTCGTTCCGGGCCGGCTACGGGGAGGTCTTCGCCTACCTGGGCCGCAACGGCTCGGGCAAGACCACCACCATCCGCATCCTCACCACCCTGACCGCGGCCACCAGCGGGACGGCCCGGGTCGCCGGCCACGACGTCGCCCGCGACCCGGCCACGGTGCGCCGGGCCATCGGGGTGACCATGCAGCACGCCGCCCTGGACGAGACCATGACCGGGCGCGAGCTGCTGGGCTTCCTGGCCGCCCTGTGGGAGCTGCCCCGTCGCGCCGCCGTGGCCCGGATCGGCGCGCTGGCCGACCGCATGGGCCTTGGCGGGGTCCTGGACCGGCGCATCGCCACCTACTCGGGAGGCACCCGCCGCCGCCTCGACCTGGCCGGCGCCCTCCTCCACCGGCCGCGGGTGCTGTTCCTTGACGAGCCCACCACCGGCCTCGACCCCCAGAGCCGGCGCGCCCTGTGGGACCAGGTGCGCGAGCTGCGCGACCAGGGCAGCGCCATCTTCCTCACCACCCAGTACCTGGAGGAGGCGGCCCAGCTGGCCGACCGCATCGCCGTCCTCCACGGCGGCCGGCTGGCCGCCGAGGACACCCCGGACAGGCTGCGCCGCCGCCAAGGCGGGCTGCGGCTGCGGGTCCGGGTCGACCCCTCGCGTCCCGCCCCCGCCTGGGCCGGCAACGGCCACGGCGACCCGCCGGACCGGCGGGGCTGGATCACCCGCCCGGTCGGCTCGGCCGACCACGCCCGCCGGCTGCTCGACGACCTGGTCACCGGCGGCGCCGCCGTCGCCGAGCTCCACCTCGACGAGCCGACCCTCGAGGACGCCTACCTGGCCCTCACCGGCACCGAAGCGTCCACCGCTCCCCCGGCGGCCATGGCCGCCGTCCCCGCCTAGAGGAGGCCACCATGCACGAGCTCGTCTCCCTGGCCCGGCAGACCCGGCTGGTGTTCGGCCGGAGCCTCCGGGCCGGCCTGCGCGAACCGGCGCTGGCGTTCGTCTTCCCGCTCGCCTTCCCGCTGCTCATCATCGGCCTGTTCTCCCAGATCTACCGGCGGGTGGCCGATCTGCCGGGCTTCCCGGCCGGCAGCTACCTGGCCTGGATGGCCCCGGCGGTGGTGCTGATGGCGGCCATGTTCGGGGCCGGCCACTCCGCCATGGGGCTGATCCGCGACCTCCAGACCGGCTTCCTGGACCGCCTCCGGCTGCTGCCGGTGCGCCCGGCCGCCCTGCTGCTGGGCCGGCTCGGCTTCGACGTGGCCCGGGTCACCGCGGCCGGGCTGGGCGTCCTGGCCGTCGCGGTCGCCCTCGGCGCCCCGCTGCGCGGCGGCCCCCTCGGCCTCCTCGCCATCGCCGTGCTGCTGGCTGGCTGGACCCTCGCCTACGCCGGCCTCTACTACGTGGTCGGGCTCAAGGCCCGCAGCCCCGAGGCCCTGACCGCGCTGGTGCCGCTGTTCCTGCCGATCTCGCTGCTGTCGACCGCCTACGTGCCGGCCGCGCTGCTGCCCGGCTGGGTCCGCGCCGCCGCCGCCGCCAACCCCTACAGCCACGTGGTCGACGCCGTCCGCGCCGCCATGGCCGGGACCCTGGGCGCCGCCCGGCTCGCCACCGCCGTGGCCGCGGTCGCCATCGCTGTCGCCCTCACCCAGGTGGCGGCCGCCCGCCGCTTCGCCGGCCTCGTCCACCGCGACTGACCGGCCGGGACGGCGGCCGCCGTCACCGGCGCCAGGGGACGGGCTCGGGAGGGCTGTAGCTGCCACCAGGTAACCGGTGGCGACGGCCTGGCGCAGGTGGCGCCCGAGGGCGGGGTTGGCGCGCTCGATGCGGGCGACGGCGTCGTGGATGCGGGCGCTGACCGCCTTGCGGGCCCGCTCGGTGTCGTCGCCCAGACGGCGGGGGCGGCCGCCGAGGCCGACCACCCTGGACAGCTCGTCCACCAGCGCCTCCCGTTCGAGCCGGGCCCGGTCGGCGCGGCCCGGGTCGTGGTCGGCGCCGGCCTGGTCGAGCTCGGCGTCCAGCTCGGCCAGGCGCGCCCGGTAGGCGGCGCGGGCCCGGTCGTCCAGCACCGGGTCGGCGCCGGCGGCGGGCGGGCGGCCGGTGAGCAGCCGTACGGCGTGGACCCGCTCGCCGGGGGCGCCCAGCAGGGTGGCCAGGTCGCGGAGGCCCTTGCTGTCGGGCAGGTGGGCGGTGGCGCCGTCGAAGGTCAGGGTCCACACGTCGCCCTCGCGGCGGAAGACGTTGGCCGGCGGGGCCGCCTGGTCCTCCAGGCGCTGCAGGTGCTCGCGGTTGAGGGCGGCCCAGGCGGTGGCGCCGAGCCGCTGGTGCAGCTCGACCGCGCCCGCAGGTGGGCGGCGGCCTCCTCGGGGCGGCCGAGGGCGGCGGCCAGCAGGCCCAGGTAGTGGTCGGCGGCGCCGGTGTAGGCGACGAACCCGCCCAGCACGGTGTGGCGGCCGGCCAGCGGGCGCAGCGCCTGGTAGCTGGCGGCGCGTTGCCGCCCGTCGCCGGCCAGGGTGACGGCGTCGGCGGTGACCAGCAGCGGCCAGGGGTCGTGGCTGCGGACCACGCCCGGCCGCAGCACGTACCGGTCGGGCTCGAACCCGGCGAGGGCGGCCTCGGCGGCCTCCCGGTCGCCGGCCTCGGCGAGCAGGATGGCCCGCCACGCCGGCCAGTCGCCCGAGGCCGGCCTTGGGTCTGTCCCCGCCGCCGACCGCCGGCTGTCGAAGCGTCCCAGCTCCCACAGCAGGGCGTCGGCCACACTGTCGGCGTCGGGCTCGCCGATGCGCCGCCCGAGCCGGCGGGCCTCCTCGGCGAGGGCCCGGGCCTCCTCGAGCCGGCCGCCCAGCCCCGCGAGCGTGGCCCGCCGGGACAGCGCGCCCCAGCGGGCGCCGGCGTGGCCCAGCTCCCCGGCAAGGCGGCAGTACTCCTCCAGGTCGGCTACGCCGCCCCTGTCCCCCAGCTCGACCAGGGCGACGGCGCGCAGCAGCCGTGCCTGGGCCAGCAGCTCGCGGTCCCCGGCGGCGGCCGCCAGGGCCAGCATCTCCTCCACCACCGGCAGCCGCTCGCCGGCGCTGCCGGGCCGCCAGCGGGCGTCGTGCAGGGCCAGCAGGGAGAACGACAGGGTGGCCGGATCGTCCAGCTCGCGGGCCAGGGCGACCGCCTCCTCGGCCACCGCCGGCGCCCGGGCCAGGTTGGCCTCCTCCCAGGAGTGGTGCAGCTCGCGGGCCAGGCAGGCCAGCACCCGGGCACGCAGCGGGGTGCGCTGGCCGGCCAGGGCGGCCGCGACCTCGTCGGGCAGGGTGAAGCGGCCACCGGCCGGGTCGTAGGCGACCCAGCCGCCGGCGGCCTGCGCCTTGAGCCATTCGCGGGCGTACGCCTCGGCGGTGCCGGCGCGCCCGGCCAGCTCGGCCGGGGTCAGGGGCCCGGCGCCGGCCATCGCCTGCCACAGCCCGGCCCGCCAGCCGAGGGTCGCCGTCAGCGTGCCCAGGGCCACGCCCAGCTCCCCCACCAGCTTGCCGATGGTCGCCTCGACCTTGGCGGGGTCGACGGTCGCCTGTTCGACGGTCATCGCGATGCTCCTCTCGGGTCGGTGCACGCCGTCATCTCCAGGGCGCCAGATCCCATCTGGCGGCCCGCCAGGCCGGCCCTGGCGCCTCCCGGATGAGCGGCGCCGGGCGGCGCCCGGGTGCCTGGGAGGCGGCGATGACGACGACGGAGCTGACCGGCCTGGCCGGCGAGCTGCAGGGGCTGGACGCGACCGGCCAGGCGGAGCTGGCGCGGCGCGGCGAGGTGACCCGGTCGAGCTGGTCGAGGCGGCGATCGAGCGCGTCGAGGCGCTGAACCCGGTCCTCAACGCGGTGGTGACGCCGGCCTTCGACCTGGCCCTGGACGCCGCCCGCGAGGTCGGCGGCGGCCCCTTCGCCGGGGTGCCGTTCCTGCTCAAGGACCTGGCCGTGGAGTGGGCCGGGGTGCGCTTCACCGAGGGCTCGGCCTTCCTCGGCGACCTGGTCTCCCGCCGCGACCAGGAGCTGGTGGTGCGGCTGCGGCGCGCCGGCCTGATCCTGCTCGGCAAGACCAGCACGCCCGAGTTCGGCATGCTCCCCACCTGCGAGCCCGCCCTGTTCGGGCCGACCCGCAACCCCTGGGACCCGTCCCGGACGACCGGCGGCTCCAGCGGCGGGTCGGCGGCGGCGGTCGCCGCCGGCCTGGTCCCCATGGCCCACGCCAACGACCTCGGCGGCTCGATCCGCTTCCCCGCCTCCTGCTGCGGGCTGTTCGGCCTCAAGCCGACCCGGGCCCGCAACCCGCTCGGCCCCGAGTACGGCGAGGTGCTGGCGGGCATGGCGGTCGAGCACGCCCTGACCCGGTCGGTACGCGACAGCGCCGCCCTGCTGGACGCCACCGCCGGGTCCGACCTGGGCGACCCCTACCCGGCCCCGCCGACGCCGGGGCCGTTCCTGCGCGAGGTCGGCGCCAACCCCGGCCGGCTGCGGATCGCCTGGTCGGCCAGGGCGGCCGACGGCGTGACGGCGCATCCCGACTGCCTGGCCGCGCTGGACGACGCCGTCCAGCTCTGCGCCGGGCTCGGCCACGAGCTGGTCGAACGGGACCTGCCCGGCCTGACCCCCGCGGTCGGGGCGGCGATCGGCACCAGCTTCCGGGCGGCGGTCGCCTGGATCCTCGCCTACTGGATCCGGCGCCGCGGCCGCGAGCCACGCGACGGCGAGCTGGAGCCGCTGACCCGGGTGTGGTGGGAGGAGGGGCGGCACCTGCCCGCCGCCGACTACCTGCTCGCCCTCGACGACCTGTGGGCGTTCGGCCGGGTGCTGGCGCGCTGGTTCGCCACCGAGCGGATCGACGCCTGGCTCACGCCCACCCTGTCGGAGCCGCCGGTGCCGCTCGGCGAGATCGTCTCCACCCCGGACCAGCCGCTGCGGGCGGCCGAGCGGTCGCGCGGCTTCATCGGCTTCCCGGCGGTGGTGGCCAACATCACCGGCGCGCCGGCGATGTCGGTGCCGCTGTGGTGGAACCCCGCCGGGCTGCCCGTGGGGGTCCACTTCCTCGGCCGCTTCGGCGACGAGGCCACCCTGCTGCGGCTGGCCTCCCAGCTCGAGCAGGCCCGCCCCTGGGCCGGGAGGTGGCCTGTCCCGGGACCGGGGTAGTGTTGGCGGGGCCCCGAGCAAAGGACGTGGCCATGGACTGGAAGCTGGAGCTGGTGGCCGTCCCCGTCAGCGATGTGGACCGGGCCAAGCGGTTCTACTCCGAACAGGTCGGCTTCAACGCCGACCACGATCACAAGGTCAGCGACGAGCTGCGCTTCGTCCAGCTCACCCCGCCCGGGTCGGCGTGCTCGATCACCATCGGGACCGGGGTCACCGACGCCGCGCCGGGGTCGGTGCGGGGCCTGCAGCTGGTCGTCTCCGACATCGAGGCCGCCCGGGCGCGGCTGCTGGAGGGCGGGGTCGAGGTCGGCGAGGTCCAGGACTTCCCCTGGGGCCGGTTCGTGTTCTTCGCCGACCCCGACGGCAACCGCTGGTCCGTCCAGCAGATCGTGCGACCCGCCTAGGCCGCGGCCCGAGCTCGCCATGCGGGCCGCCTACATCACCGAGCTGGGACCGGCCGAGGCCATCCGGGTCGGGGAGCTGCCGGTGCCGGCGCCGGGGCCGACCGACGTGCTGGTGCGGGTGGAGCTGGTGGTCGTCAACCCGGTCGACACCATGGTGCGCTCGGGTGCCTACCCGACCCCGACCCCGTTCCCGTTCGTCGTCGGCCGCGACCTCGTCGGCACGGTCGCCGCGGCCGGCGCCGGCGCGGCCGGGTTCGCGCCCGGCGACCGGGTCTGGTGCAACAGCCTCGGCCACGGCGGCCGCCAGGGCTCCTTCGCCGAGTACGCGGTCGTGGCGGCCGAGCGCCTGTACCACCTGCCGGCTGCGGTCGACCCGGTGGTCACCGTGGCCGTGCTCCACCCGGCCGCCACCGCCTACCTGGCGCTGTTCCGCCACGGCGGCCTGCGGCCCGCCGACACCGTCTACGTCGGCGGTGCCGCCGGCAACGTCGGGACGGCGCTGACCAGCCTGGCCGGCGGCGCCGGGGCGCGGGTCCTGGCCGGCGCCCGGCCCGAGGACGCCGGCTGGTGCCGGTCGGCCGGGGCGGCCGAGGTGGTCGACTACCGCGACCCCGAGCTGCCCGGCCGGCTGGCCGCGCTCGCCCCGGACGGGATCGACCTGTTCGTCGACACCTCCGGCCACCTCGACCTGCCGGCCGCGGTCGACCTGCTGGCCGACCGGGGCCGCGTCGTGCTGCTCGCCGGCGGCGCCCAGCGGCTCACCCTGCCCGCCGGGCCGCTGTACACCCACGACCGCCGCATCCTCGGCTTCGCCATCAGCCGGGCCGCCACCGCCGAGCTGGCCGAGGCGGCCGCCGTCCTCAACGACCGGCTGGCCGCCGGAGCCCTGCCGACGCGGGTCCGGTCGGTCTGGCCGCTGGAGCGGGCCGCCGAGGCCCACCAGGCGGTGGAGGGCGGCCTGCGCGGCCGCACCGTCCTTCGGGTCGCCGAGACGGCGGCCAGCCTCTAGCATCCTGCGCCAATCCCTGACCATCCAGGGCCGGACGAACCAAGGGGGACCCCATGCGCAAACTCGCCCTCATCGGCGCGGCTACGGCCGTGGTCCTCGGCCTGGCCGGGGCGGTGGCGGTCTCGGCCAGCAATCGGTTCCTCACCAGGTGACCGACCGCGGGCGCCCGGGGTCGGCGCTGGAGCTGGGGACGGCCCGGGTCGAGGCGTTCAGCGACGGGGTGATGGCGGTGATCATCACCATCATGGCGCTGGAGCTGCGGGCACCGGAGGGTGCGAGCCTGGAGGCGGTCCGCGAGCGGCTGCCGGGGCTGCTGGTGTACGTGCTGAGCTTCGTGATGATCGGCATCTACTGGAACAACCACCACCACCTGCTGCGGGCCGCCGAGCGGATCAGCGGGGCGGCGATGTGGGCCAACCTGTTCCTGCTGTTCTGGCTGTCGCTCATCCCGGTGCTGACCGAATGGCTCCGCGACCAGTACCTGCACCCGCTGCCGGCCGCGACCTACGGCGCGGTCGCCCTGGCCGCCGGGTTCGCCTACGCGCTCCTGGCCCGGGCCCTGGTCCGGGCCAACGGCCCGGAGTCGGCGGTGGCGGCGGCCATCGGGTCCGACCTCAAGGGCTATCTGTCGCTGGTGCTGTACGCGGCCGGGGTCGGGCTCGCCTTCGTCAGCCCCTGGATCGCCTACGGCTGCTACGTGGCCGTGGCCGTCATCTGGTTCATCCCCGACCGGCGGTTCACCCGCTCCTAGTCAGGCCCGCGAGGGGACATCGAAGCTGATCCCGGTCTCGCGCTCGGAGACCTCCCAGAGGGTGGCCATGGCCTCCCGGCTGCGGGAGCGGCCGAACAGGGGGCGGCGCACCGGCGGTCCCCAGTTCACCCAGCGCGGAGTGTAGAGGGCGC
>DASZON010000233.1:0-2307 GCA_035550755.1 Actinomycetota bacterium
GTCCACGCCCGGTTCCCGGGCAAGCTGCTGGCCTACAACTGCTCGCCGTCGTTCAACTGGCGCCGGCACCTGGACGACCAGACCATCGCCCGCTTCCAGAAGGAGCTGGCGGCGATGGGCTACCGGTTCCAGTTCATCACCCTGGCCGGCTTCCACAGCCTGAACGCGGCCGCCTTCGAGCTCGCCGCCGGCTACGCCGCCGAGGGGATGACCGCCTACGTCCGCCTCCAGCAGCACGAGCTCGCCCTCGAGGGCCAGGGCTACAGCGCCACCCGGCACCAGCGCGAGGTCGGGACGGGCGTGTTCGACGCCATCGCCGAGGCCATCAGCGCCGGTCAGGCGTCCACCCTGGCCCTGGCCGGATCGACCGAGCGCCAGCAGTTCTGAGGCCGGCTCCTCCACCCGGCCTACGCAATCTGCGGGGTGCATTTCCGGCAATATCGGGTACGATGCCTCGCGGACCGGTCGATTGGGGGCGACGATGTCCAAGGGCGACGGCGCAACCTCGAGGTTGACCCGCCACGCCCCGTTTGCCCTGGTCCTGGCCCTGGTGGTCGCCGTGGCGGCCGGCACCGCGGCCGGCGCCGACCCGGCAGCCCCCAACGCCGCCCTGGCCGCCAAGGCCAAGGCCCTCCAGGCCAAGCTCGACGCCCAGCACGCCGAGGTCGAGCGGCTGGCCGAGCGGCTGAACGCCACCGACGACCGCCGCCACCGGCTCCAGCAGAGCCTGGCCAAGCTCAAGGCCCGCCAGGAGGCCGCCCGCCGGCAGCTCGAGACGGCCCAGCAGCAGTTCGACGAGCAGGTGCGGGCGACCTACATGAACGGCCCCCAGTGGCTGCTGGGGGAGCTGGTCGGCGGGGCCGCCAACCCGTCCGACGCCATGCGCCAGCTGCCGATGACCAAGGCCGCCCTGGAGGCCCGGGCCGCGGTCGTCGCCGAGGTCCGGGTCCGCAAGGGCGAGGTCGACGCCCTCAACGAGCGGGTCGCGACCGAGCTCGCCGAGGCCGACCTGGTCCACCGCCGCCAGGCCGACGAGCGGCGCCAGGTCGAGCACCTGGCCACCCAGCTCCAGCAGACCCTGGACAAGATCGACGAGCAGCTGGCCGGCTACCTGGAGGCCGAGGAGGTCAGGCAGGAGGCGGCACGGCGGGCCGCCTGGTCCGGCTACATGTCCGGGGTCGGGACGGTCCAGTCCTGGCTCCAGGCCGGGCCGGTGGCCCGGGCGGCCGTGCGCTGGGCCCTGGCCCAGCTCGGCGACCCCTACCGGTGGGGGGCCAGCGGGCCCGACACCTTCGACTGCTCGGGACTGACCAGCTCCGCCTACCGGGCCGCCGGGGTGACCATCCCGCGGGTGTCGCGGGCCCAGTGGGGTGCCGGCCCGCATGTCGCCGTGGCCAACCTGCTCCCCGGCGACCTGGTCTTCTACGCCGACAACCCCGGCGACCCGGCCACCATCCACCACGTCGGCATGTACATCGGCAACGGCCTGATGGTCCACGCCCCCCACACCGGCGACGTGGTCCGGGTCGCCTCCATCTGGCGCGAGAGCTTCGCCGGCGCCACCCGGATCGTGCCCGGGGTCGTCACCCCCGGCCTGACCGGCCCGCCGCCCACGGCCCCGCCGCCGACCAGCCCGACCCCGCCGACCCCGCCGCCGATGACGACCACGCCGCCCACCAGCACCACCCGGGCGTCGCCGGCCCCGCCGACCACCCGCCCGACGACCACGACCGCCCCCGGGTCGCCGACCACCACGACCAGGGCCCCCACGACCACCGCGGCCCCCGCCACCACCGCGGCCCCCGCCACCACCGCGGCCCCGACCACGACCACCGAGCCGCCGACGACCACCGCGGCGCCGCCGACCACGACCGCCGAGGTCCCACCGGCCACCGAGCCGCCGACCACCACCACCACCTGAACCCCCTGGCCTCGGCGCTGCCCTATCATCGGCCGGTCCGCCGAACCCTCTTCGCCGAGGAGCGCCGTCGTGCCCGACCCTGAGCGTCTCTGGTCGCCATGGCGGATGGAGTACATCAGGAGGGACGAGGGCGGCGAGACCAGGGGCTGCATCTTCTGCGACCTGCCGGCCGCCGACCCCGGCCAGGACGAGGCCAACCACCTGCTGGCCCGGGGCGAGCGCAGCTTCGTGCTGCTCAACGCGTTCCCCTACAACCCCGGGCACCTGATGGTGGCGCCCTACCGCCACATCGGCGACTACGTCGACCTGACCGCCGAGGAGCTGGCCGAGATGACCGCCTTCGCCGGCCGGGCGATCCGGGCCATGCGGGAGGACTCGGCCCCCCA
>DASZON010000234.1:0-2937 GCA_035550755.1 Actinomycetota bacterium
GCCCTTCGGCCTCGGCGTGCTCGACCTCGCGGTCGGCAAGTACGTCTACGACGAGGTGGCCCGCGCCGGCGAGCTGCGGGTCGTCGACGACTTCTTCACCGAGCTGCGCCGGTACGGACGTGGGTAGCGTCACCGGGTCGGGCGACCTGGCGGGCTGCCCGTGGCTGTGGTACGACTACGGCCCGTCGCTGCTGCCGCCCGGGCAACCGGGCTCGCTCACCATCTGGCGTTACCGGGAGCTGCTGCCCGTTCCCGACGGCCCGATCCGCTACCCGGTGCCGGTCGGTGGCACCCCGCTGCTGCCCGCGCCCGCCCTGCGGCGGCGGCTGGGCGCACCCCGTCTGTGGATCAAGGACGAGACCCGCGGCCCGACCGCGTCCAACAAGGACCGCGCCACCGCGCTGGTGATCGAGGACGGGCTGCGGCGCGGGGTGGGCACGATCACCACCGCCTCCACCGGCAACGCCGCCGTGGCCACCGCCTTCGGTGCCGCGGCGGCCGGGCTGCGGGCCGTCATCTTCGTGTCCACCGACTGCCGGCCGGAGAAGCTGGCGCTGATGACCCAGGCCGGCGCATGGGTCTTCCAGGTGCCCGAGGGCTACGCGGCTGCCGTCGACCTCTCCCGGGCCGCCGCCCGCGCCTTCGGCTGGCTCGACCGCAACACCGGCGCCAACCCCTTCACCATCGAGGCCAAGAAGACCGTGGCCTTCGAGGTCTGGGAGCAGCTCGGCCGCCGGGTCCCGGACGTGATGATCGCCCCCGTCGGCGACGGCCCCACGCTGGTGGCCCTGGAGAAGGGCTTCGCCGAGCTCGTCAGCTGCGGCCTCGCCGACCGGCGGCCGCGCCTGGTCGGGGTGCAGGCCGAGCACTGCCAGCCGCTGACGCGGGCCTTCTCCGGCGCGGTCGCCGGGCCGGCGGAGCTGGACCCCGCGGCCACGGTCGCCGACGGCATCGCGGTGGTGCGTCCGGCCGTCGGCGACGCCGTGCTGGCGGCGGTGCGCCGGGACGGCGGCGGCATGGTCGCGGCCAGCGACGACCAGCTGCTGGGGGCGGTCGCGGCCCTTGCCCGCTGGGCCGGCGTGGGTGCCGAACCCGCCGGGGCGGCGGCCCTGGCCGGCCTGGAGCCGGCCGCCGGGCAGGGACTGGCGGACCGGTCGGAGACGGTGGTGCTGCTGGTCACCGGCCGGGAGAAGGCGGCCACGGCCCCGGCCGACCCGGGCCGGGTCGTGGTCGCCGAGCGGCTCGACGAGGTCGAGCGGGCGCTGGCGGGCGACCGCTGACTGTCACCCGGCCGTCAGCAGCCGCTCGCCCGACCGCTCCCGCAGGACCACCGGCTCCGGGCCGAGCACGGCCAGGGCGCCGACGCACCCGTCCCCGGGGCCGAGGTCCCGGAGCTGGGCGGCGAGCCCGCCCGGCCGGGGGTAGCCGAGCACCCGCGGCGGCGTCCCGGGCGGGGACACCACCACCTGGGGCAGCGGCACCGTGACCCCGTCGCCGGTCGCCTTGACCAGCGCCTCCTTCCGGGTCCAGTAGGTGAAGAAGTCGCGCGCGACGGCGACGTGCTCCGCCTCGGACTCGGCCAGCACGAGCGGCGACAGCTCCTGGACCGGTCCGTCCTCGACCTGCTGGACGTCGACCCCGACCTCGCCGGCGCTGCTCACGGCGACGGCCACCGTCGTGCCGGAGTGCGAGATGGAGACGTGCAGGCCGGTCCCGGGGAGGCGCGGCCGGCCGTGCTGCCGGCCGCAGCTCGGGCAGGTCCGGTCGACCACCACGCCGGCCGCCGACCGCCCGGTGAGCGGGGCCACCACCAGGCGCAGCAGCGCCGCCGCCACCGTGTACTGCGCCTGATGCCCCGCGTCCCACAGCCCGGCCCGGCGGGCGCGCTCGGCGTCGCTGAGGATGCCGGCATGCCACGGCCGCATCCAGGCGGTGCTGGCCCACCACACCTCGCACGTCCCAGGCTCCACGCTCAGGCCTCCAGGTAGCGGAGCACGGCCAGCACGCGGCGGTTGTCGCCCTCGGCCGGGGGCAGGCCGAGCTTGGCGAAGATGCTGGCCACGTGCTTCTCGACCACCCCGGCCGAGATGACCAGCAGGTCGGCGATGCCGGCGTTGGAGCGGCCCTCGGCCATCAGGGAGAGGACCTCGCGCTCGCGGGCGGTCAGGCCGGCCAGGCCGCGGGCGTGGCGGCCGGCGCCGAGCAGCTGGCTCACCACCTCGGGGTCGAGGGCGGTGCCGCCGGCGGCCACCCGGGCCAGCGCCTCGGTGAACTCGGCCACGTCGGCCACCCGGTCCTTGAGCAGGTAGCCGACCCCGGCGGCGTTCCCCTGGAGGAGCCGGGCCGCGTACCTGGTCTCGATGTACTGGGAGAACACCAGCACCCCGGTCCCCGGGTGGTCCGCCCGCAGCGCCACGGCGGCCCGCAGCCCCTCGTCGGTGTGGGTCGGCGGCATGCGGATGTCGACCACGGCGACGTCGGGACGGTGGGCGGCCACGGCGGCCAGGAGCGCCTCGCCGTCGGCGACGGCGGCGCACACCTGGTGGCCGCGGTCCTCGAGCAGCCGGACCAGGCCCTCGCGGAAGACGGCCGCGTCCTCGGCGATCACCACCCGCACCGGTCCGGCGGCCCTCATGTCCGCAGGGGCAGCTGCACGCTGACCAGGGTCGGCCCTCCGCGGGGGCTGGCGATCCGCAGCCGGCCGTCGACCGTGCGCACCCGCTGGGCGAGGCCGGCCAGGCCGCTGCCCCGGGCCGGGTCGGCGCCGCCGACGCCGTCGTCGCCGACCTCCAGCACCAGCCTCCCCTGGCGGCCGTCGGCCTGGACGGTGACCCGGCCGGCGTGGCTGTGCTTGGCCGCGTTGGCCAGCAGCTCGGCGGCGCAGTAGTAGGCGATGGTCTCGATCGCCGGGGTGGGCCGTTCGGGCAGGTCGCAGGC
>DASZON010000235.1:0-2667 GCA_035550755.1 Actinomycetota bacterium
CCGCGGCCGTCGGGCTGGACCCGCGGCCAGGCGACCGAGAACCGGTAGGCGCGCAGGCCGAGGTCGGCCATGAGGGCCGTGTCCTGGCGGTAGCGGTGGTAGTGGTCGGCGGCGACCTCGCCGGTGTGGCCGCCGGCGACCCGCCCGGGGGTGCGGGCGAAGGTGTCCCAGATCGAAGGGCCGCGACCGTCCTCGCCGGCCGCCCCCTCGACCTGGTAGGCGGAGGTGGCCGCCCCCCAGACGAACTCGGCCGGGAACCGCGTGTCGGTGGTCATGGTCCCGGCCCCTTCCGATCGGTTCGTGAGAGCGCTCTCATTGGTAGGAGCAGCATGAACGCCGGTGGTCCCTCGGTCAAGGGGAAGCGCCCGCGGCCTGGTAGGGTTCGGCCATGGCGGACGACGCAAAGGCCGCCGACACCGGCGGGCGCCGGCGGATCCCGTCCGGGTCGCCGTACGAGCCGGTGGTCGGCTTCAGCCGGGCCCTGCGGGCCGGCGACCGGGTGCTGGTGGCCGGTACGGCCCCCATCTGGCCGGACGGTTCCTGCGACCCCGACCCGCAGGCCCAGGCGGCCCGCTGCCTGGAGATCATCCTGGCCGCGCTGGCCGAGGCCGGCGCCGGTCCCGAGCACGTGGTCCGCACCCGCATGTACCTGGTCGACCCGGCCGACTGGGAGGCGGTCGGCCGGGCCCACGGCGCCGTGTTCGCCGAGGTCCGCCCGGCCTCGACCATGGTCGTGGTGGCCGCCCTGCTCGACCCCCGCTGGCGGGTCGAGATGGAGGCCGAGGCGGTCCTGGACGCCCCCTAGAGGTCGATCCCCGACACCGGGTGGGGGACGTACGGCTCCTCGAGCCGCTTGATCTCCTCGTCGCTCAGCGCGAGCTGCTCGGCCGCGAGCGCCTCCTCCAGGTGCTGGAGCCGGGTCGCGCCCACGATCGGCGCGGTCACGCCCCGCTTGTGCAGGAGCCAGGCGAGCGCGACCTGGGCGCCGGAGACGGCCCGCTCGGCCGCGACCTCGGCCGCCCGCTCGATCACCGGCAGGTCGAGGTCGGGCCGGTACAGCGAGTCGAGGAACCCGTCGGTGCTGGCCCTCCTCGTCCGCCGCTCGCCGCTCGCGGTCACCGTGCCGGCCAGCAGCCCGCGCGCCAGCGGGCTCCAGGGCACGACACCGACCCCCTGGTCGAGGCACTGCGGGATCATCTCCCGCTCCTCCTCGCGGTAGATCAGGTTGTAGTGGTTCTGCATGGAGACGAAGCGGGTCGGGGCCACCTGCTGGGCCTTGGCGAACTGCCAGGCGTACATGCTGCTGGCGCCGAGGTAGCGGGCCTTGCCGGCCTTCACCACGTCGTGGAGGGCCGCCATCGTCTCCTCGATCGGCGTCAGGCCGTCCCAGCGGTGGATCTGGTACAGGTCGACGTAGTCGAGCCCGAGGCGCCGGAGCGAGGCGTCGATCGAGGCCAGGACGTGCTTGCGCGACAGGCCACGGCCGTTCTCGCCGGGCATCGTCCGGCCGTGGACCTTGGTGGCCACCACGTACTCCTCGCGGGAGCCGAAGAGCCCGGCGAGCAGGCGACCGGTCACGACCTCGCTCTGGCCGCCGTTGTAGACGTCCGCGGTGTCGAAGAAGATGACGCCGCCCTCGACCGCCCGCCTGACGATCGGCTCGGCCGCCGCCTCGTCGAGCGCCCAGGGGCGGCTCTCGTGGCTGCCGAAGCTCATCATCCCCAGGCACACGCGCGAGACACGCAGGCCGGTGCTCCCCAGGTTCACGTACTGCATCGCAGCCTCCTTCGGAGATCGGCGGCCACGATAGCGCCGCCGCCCGGGCCCCCGGCTAGGCGTGGGTGCGGAGGTAGGCGACCAGGTCGTCGTAGGAGCCCGGCTCGGCGGCGAAGCGGGCGTAGTCGCGGGCCAGGTCGAACCAGGGCGGGGTGCTGGGGCGGATCTCGTGGAGGCCGCGGGTGAAGTCGGCCAGGGCGATCGGCCGGGAGCTGTTGGAGACGATCGAGGCCTCGCGGGCGGCCGCGGCCGCCGACTCGCACAGCTGGGCGAGGTCGGCGGCGCTGTAGCCGTCGGTGCGGGCGGCCAGGGCGGCCAGGTCCAGGTCCTCGGCCAGGGGGCGGCCGGCCAGCACCGAGCGGATGATGGCCTCGCGGGCGTCCAGGTCGGGCGGGAGCACGAGCAGGCGGTGGTCGAGCCGCCCGGGGCGGCGCAGCAGCGCGTCCACGTCCCAGGGGTGCTCGGTGGCGGCGACCACGAACACCCCCTCGTGCTCCTCGCTGGCGCTGTACAGCTCGGCCACCAGCTGGTCGACGACCCCGCGGCCGATCGAGTGGCGGCGCCCGGCCCGGCGGGGCCCGATGGCGTCCAGCTGGTCGAGGTACAGCAGGCAGGGAGCGCTGGCCCTGGCCGTCTCGAAGATCTCGTGGACGCTGCGGCGGCTGTAGCCCAGCCACATGTCGACCACGTGGGCGAGGTCGACCCGGAGGAAGCCGGCCTCCAGCTCGCCGGCGATGGCCCTGGCCAGGAAGGTCTTGCCGCAGCCGGGCGGCCCGTACATGAGCAGCCCGCCGCGCAGGGAGCGGCCGAACAGCCGGCGCATCTCCGGGTCGCGCAGCGACGACAGGAAGGCCGTGGCCAGCCAGCGCTTGATGGCCGCCATGCCGACCA
>DASZON010000236.1:0-4596 GCA_035550755.1 Actinomycetota bacterium
GGCAGCTCGCACGGCGCCTGCCAGGCCTGGGCGCCGTCGGCCTCGCCGGCGGCGACCAGCTCGGTGATCTTGTCGAGCTGGGCCCGGGAGTTGATCGCCCCGACGTCGGTGTTCTTGTCCAGCGGGTCGCCGACCCGCAGGCTCGCCATGCGCCGCTTGAGCTTGTCGACCAGCGGCTCGGCGATCGACTCCTGGACCAGCAGCCGCGACCCGGCGCAGCAGACGTGGCCCTGGTTGAAGTAGATGCCGTTGACGATCCCCTCGACCGCCTGGTCGAGGGGGGCGTCCTCGAAGACGATGTTGGCCGCCTTGCCGCCCAGCTCCAGGGTGAGCTTACGGCCCGACCCGGCCAGGGTCCGCTGGATCTGCTTGCCGACCTCGGTCGATCCGGTGAAGGCGACCTTGTCGACGCCGTCGTGGCCGACCAGGGCCGCCCCGGTGGCCCCGGCGCCGCTGAGGATGTTGACCACCCCGTCGGGCAGCCCCGCCTCGAGCAGGACCTCGCCCAGGCGCAGGGCGGTCAGGGGGGTGGTCTCGGCCGGCTTGAGGACCACGGTGTTGCCGGCGGCCAGGGCCGGGGCCAGCTTCCAGGCGGCCATCAGCAGGGGGAAGTTCCAGGGGATGACCTGGGCCGCCACCCCGAGGGGGGCCGGCCGGCGGCCCGGGAAGGCGTAGTCGAGCTTGTCGGCCCAGCCGGCGTGGTAGAAGAAGTGGGCCGCGGCCAGGGGCAGGTCGACGTCGCGGGACTCCTTGATCGGCTTGCCGCCGTTCATCGACTCCAGCACGGCGAACTCCCGGGCCCGCTCCTGGAGGATGCGGGCGATCCGGTACAGGTACTTGGCCCGCTCGGCCCCGGGCATCCGCGACCACACCTTGGCGTAGGCGGCCCGGGCGGCCTTGACGGCCGCGTCCACGTCCGCCTCGCCGGCCTCGGCCACCTCGGCCAGGACCTCCTCGGTAGCCGGGCTGATGGTCTTGAAGCGCTTCCCCGAGGCCGGCTCGACCCACTTGCCGCCGATCAGCAGCCCGTGGTCGGACCGGATGGTGACGTGGTCGGTCGCCTCCGGCGCCGGCGCGTACTCCAGCCCCCCGAACCGGGCCGGCGCCCGCTCCCGCTTGCGTTCGAGCTGCTCTGCCATGTCGTCCCGCCCTCGGATGTCCGACCTCGGATGTCCGACCGCCGCTTTGCTCGCGGCCAGGCTAGCGCGGCTCACCCCGCCGCTCCAGTATGCAGCTGGAAGGCGCCGGCTCCGGGGGTGTGGACAGCGCGTTGTCCGCCTGATCGCGATGCTCCACACTGGTCGAAAGCGACCTTGGAGCGTGCACGATGGGCTTGGCCGAGCGCCAGAGCGCCGAGCGCTGGGAGCTGACCGGTGTGGACCTCGACACCCGCCGCCGCCGGGTGCTGGAGGAGCTGGCGCTCAAGGGCCGCACTGAGGAGCAGGCCCGCTTCCGCGCGGAGCTCGCCGACGCCGTCGACGCCTTCCAGCAGACCGAAGACCTTTCCCGGCTGGAGCGGGTCGTGGAGGCCTGGTACCGGCACGCGGTCATGCTGCGCCACGCCCCCGACTGGCCCGACAAGCTCGACCGCCTACGCAGCGGGGAGCAGTCCCAGGCTGGCCAGCGAGGGCCGTTCACCCTCGCGGAGGCGCTCGAGGACCTCGGCCTGCCCAACCCGGAGTGAGCATCCGGGGCTACCGAGTCGTCTACGACGAGGACGTCCGCCGGGTCGTCGCCAGCCTGCCGGCCGACGGCAAACGGTCGCTTGCCAGGTTGCTCCGCGAGCTGACCAGGGATGCGCCGCTGCTTGAGGGGCTGGGCGCCGGGCCGACCGGACAAGAGGTCACCTACGCGAGTGCCCACGAACTGCTGGTCGCCTACCGCGTCGACGATGACAAGCGCCTTGTCCAGGTGCTGAGCCTGGTGTGGCTCGGCGACGGCTGAGCTGGCGCCTAGTCCTTGGTGAAGTAGTCGCCGGACTGGTAGCGGCCGGTGCGCTCCTTGGCCAGCTGCATGAGGCAGTCGTTGAGGAGGCTGGAGGCGCCGAGGCGGAACCACTCGGGGGTGAGCCAGTCGGGGCCGACGGTCTCGTTGACCAGGATCAGGTGCTGGATGGCCTGCTTGGCGGTGCGGACCCCGCCGGCCGGCTTCATGCCGACCATCCGGCCGGTGCGGTCGGTGAAGTCGCGGATCGCCTCCAGCATGACCAGGCACACCGGGAGGGTGGCGGCCGGCTGGATCTTGCCGGTGGAGGTCTTGATGAAGTCGGCCCCGGCGGCCATGGCCAGGACGCTCGCCCGGCGGACGTTGTCCAGGGTGCCGAGCTCGCCGGTTTCGAGGATGACCTTGAGCCGGGCCGGGCCGCAGGCCTCCTTGACGTGCACGATCTCCTCGAAGACCTCCTGGTCGCGGCCGGCCAGGAAGGCGCCCCGGTTGATCACCATGTCGACCTCGTCGGCGCCGGCGTCGACGGCCTCGGCCACGTCGGCCAGCCGGACGGCCAGCGACGCCTGGCCGCTCGGGAAGGCGGTGGCCACCGAGGCGACCTTGACCCCGGAGCCGGCCAGCGCCTCCTTGGCCGTGGCCACCAGCGACGGGTAGACGCAGACGGCGGCCACCGGCGGCACCGCCGGGTCGCCCGGGTCGGGCCGGCGGGCCTTGGAGCAGAGCGCCCGGACCTTGCCGACGGTGTCCGACCCCTCCAGGGTGGTCAGGTCCATCACGGCCACGGCCAGGCGGAGGGCGGCAACCTTGGTGTCCTTCTTGATGCTCCGCTTGGAGAGGGCGGCCGCCCGCTCGGTGGCGCCCACCTCGTCGACGGCGAACCGGCTCAGCAGGGGGCCGAGGGCGACCTGCTGGAGGAAGCCGCTCCCGGCCTCGGCGAGCCGAACGGGCGTGGTGGCCATGGTCGCCTCATTGTAGCCTTGGCCTCGGGGAGGGACCGCGATGAGGACCATGGTCAAGGCGGTCGTCCTGCTGCTGGCCGTGGCCTTTCTGGCCGGCCTGTGGCAGCAGCGCTACGGGGAGGAGGCGCGGCCCGGCCGCTCTTCAGCCCCGTTCCGGACCGCCCCGGCGACACGCTCCCATTCGCCCCGCACCGCCCCCGAGCTGCTGTCGGTCGCGACCGCCGAGCGCGACGGCCACGACCGGGTGACCTTCACCTTCCAGGGCGCGGCGCCCGGCTGGCGGGTCCGCTACGTGCCCAAGGTCGCCGGCAGCGGCGGCGGCCAGGCGGTGCCGCTGGACGGCGAGGCGTTCCTGGAGGTCACCTTCGAGCCGGCCCGGGCCCGGGACACGGCCGGCCGGCCGACCTTCCCGGACGGCGACATCGGCCCCGGCGCCGTCTCGATCCGCCAGGTCCGCTTCGCCGGCGACTTCGAGGGCGAGGTCCGTTTCGGCATCGGCGTGGCCGGCCGCGACGGCTTCCGGGTGGTCGAGCAGGGCGACCCGACCCGGGTCGCGGTTGACGTCCGCTAGAACAGCGGTCAAGTAGCCGGCGCCGCATGCAGCGCCGAGCCATTCGTGCAGCGTCGCAGCTTGCGCGCCGCCACCGGCGGCCACCCAATCAACTCCAACCCGGCTACTTGACCGGTGTTCTGGCCCGGGCCCGGGCCGGGTCGCCGGCCGGCGCCGGCTCAGCCGGTCACGGCCAGCTCCGCCAGCTCGGGGTTCTGGCCACCGAAGCGGGTCGCCGGGATCCGCAGGCGGACGGCGTCGGTGGCCACCGGGTCGAAGCTGACCTTGTCGACCAGGTCGGCCGTGGCCGACACGGTCGCCACCGTCCGCCAGTCGCCGCGGGTGCGGACCTGGACCTCGTAGGGGGCCAGGGGCCGGGCGTCGAGCCAGGTCAGGGTGGCGTGGCCCACGGTCGGGGTGCCGTCCAGGGTCACGGTCAGGGTACTCGGGGTCGCCGGGTCGGTGTTGGGCGTCCAGCCGGTGACGGTGCTGCCGTCGACCGCGGCCACGGCCGGGGCGCTGGGGTCGGCGGCGTTGGCCTCCACCGGGCGGCAGCGGGCCAGGTTGCCCGCGTCGGGCCCGGCCGTGCGGGTCGGCATGGTCAGCGGCGCCCCCACCGACACCGTGCGGGTCCCGTCCGGGGTCTCGACCGTCGCGGGCGCGCCCGAGCGCAGGGTCACGGTGGAGGTCGAGGCGCCAACCGCGACGTCGAACACCCGCCCCTGCCAGTGCAGCCCGGTGAGCTTCAGCCCGCCGGCGAGCTGGGGCGGCAGCATCGGGTCGAGCCGCAGCCGGTCCTCACGCCAGCGCAGGCCGGTGTAGCCGTACAGGAACTCCTGCAGGAACCCGCCCTCGCCGGTGAGGAAGGTGAACACTCCCTGGCCGCTGCGGGCCTCGGTGAACTGCTCGTAGGGGGCCTTCACGAACGGGTCGAGGCTGCGCAGGGTGTAGGTCCAGGCCGAGCAGCCGATCCCCAGCTGGGCGGCGATCACGCTGTTCACCGAGTCGGTCATGGCCGGCCCGTCGGGGTCGTAGCGGGGCGTGTAGTAGTCGAGGTTCGACCGGTCGACCTCGGCCGGCTGCGGGTACTCCCACGGGTAGGTGAGCAGCACCACGTCGGCCTGCTTGACCTGCTGGCCG
>DASZON010000237.1:0-3469 GCA_035550755.1 Actinomycetota bacterium
TCTACTACCCGCGCCGCGACGGCCTGGAGCGGATCCCGCGCCGGGTCGGCCAGGTCGACCGGCGCCTGGCCCAGGAGCTGGTCGACCGGTTCGTCCGCGCCGGCGCCCAGTACGTGTTCGTCGGCCCCAGGACCGGCCTGCACGGCCCGCCCAAGGTGGTGATGATCCTGGCCAACCACGACGACCACCTGCACGTCCGCATCCGCCCCGGCGCCAGGGCCCACCGGTGACCGTCCCGGTCGAGCAGCCCGGCCGCCGGACCCTGACCCGCCGCGAGGCCCTGCTGGCCGGGGTCATCCCCCTGCTCGGGGCGGTGGCCGGCTGCGAGGGGCCGGGGAACGGCCAGCCCCCGGCCGGGACGCCCCCGGTCTCGACCGCACCGGCCCCGCCGGCCGGGGCGGTACGCTCCGGCCTGGTCGCCTTCGGCGATTTCGGCGGCGGCCCGGCCCAGCCGGCGGTGGCCGGGGCCATGGAGCGCTGGGCGGCCGCCCACCGGGTGGACGCGCTCGTCACCACGGGCGACAACGTCTACGAGCGGGGCGATCCCGAGCTGTTCGCCGGCCAGCTCGACGAGCCCTACCGGAAGCTCCGGGCCGACCGGCCCATGTGGGCGACCCTTGGCAACCACGACATCGCCGGCGGCCACGGGACCGAGCAGCTGCGCCACCTCGGCCTGCCCGACCTCCCCTACGCCAGGTCGCTGCCCGGCCTCCAGCTGCTGTTCCTGGACGCCAACCGGGTCGACGACGCCCAGGCGAGCTGGCTGGACGCCCGCCTGTCCGAGCCCGGCCCGAAGTTCCGGGCGGTGGTGTTCCACCAGCCGGCCTGGTCCTGCAGCCGCCACGACGCCAGCCGGCAGGTGGACCGGCAATGGGTGCCGGTGATCGAGGATCACCGGGTCGCGCTCGTGCTCAACGGTCACGACCACAACTACCAGCGGTTCGTCTCCGGCGGCGGGGTCACCTACGTGGTCACCGGCGGGGGTGGCCGGCAGCTCTACCCGCTGGATGCCTGCGCCACCGGCGGCCCCGAGCGGGTCGCCGGGCTGGTGCGGCACCACTTCACCGCCGTCGAGGTCCGCGACGGGTCGCTGGCCCTGACCGCGGTCGGCACCGACGACCGCGTGCTCGACCGGACGGTCATCGCCCGGTGAGGTCGACCTCGAACCAGATCGTCCGCCCCGACGAGCTCTCGCGCACCCCCCAGCGGCTGGCCAGGGCCCGGACCAGCTCCAGGCCGCGGCCGCCGGCCGAGCGGACGGCGTGGATGCGGCGGCGCAGCCGCGCCGGGCCGCCGTCGTCGGACACCTCGACCCGAAGCCGGCGGCCGTCCAGGGCGTAGCCGACCTCGAGGGTGCCGCTGCCCGTGCCCGGGGCCGCCTGGTCGAGCGCGCTGGTCACCGTCTCGGAGACCAGCAGCTGGGCGGTCTCCCAGGCGTCGGAGCCACGGGTCAGGCCGCTGCGGACGAACCGCCGGGCGGCGGCCACCTCCTCCGGGCGGCGGGCGAAGCGTTTTCGAATCAGTGCAGCCTTGGTCGGTTCCGTTCGCACGGCACTCCTCGGCTCGACGGCAGATGGGGGGGACCGTCTCGCCCGATTCCTCCCCAGCTCCTCCAAAGGCAAACCTTCCCTGGTCCCGGCCCCTGGTCCGGGCGCCGTACCATGATGGCGCTCGGGCGCAGCGGGTCGGAACCAGCGGCGGGGAGGAGCGGGCATGGAGGTCGGGGTCGGGCTGCCGACCACCACGCCGGGGGCCGACGGACCGGGGGTGCTGGAGTGGGCCCGCCGGGCCGAGGCGGGGCCGTTCGCCAGCCTGGGGGTGCTGGACCGGATGGTGTACCGCAGTGTCGAGCCGTTCGGGGCCCTGTCGGCGGCGGCCGCCGTCACCACCCGGGTGCGGCTGGTGACCATGGTGGTGATCGGGCCGCTGCGCAACACCGTGCTCCTGGCCAAGCAGGCCGCCTCCCTCGACCTGCTGTCCTCCGGCCGGCTCACCCTTGGGCTGGCCATCGGCGCCCGGGCCGACGACTACCGGGCGATGGGGGTCGAGCGGCGCGACCGCGGTGAGCGCCTCGGCGAGCAGCTGGCCGAGCTGCGCTCGATCTGGGAGAAGGCCGAGGTCGGGCCCGAGCCGGTCCAGCCGGGCGGGCCGCCGCTGCTGGCCGGCGGGCTGTCGGGGGCGGCGTTCGCCCGCATGGCCCGCGGCGCCGACGGCTACGTGCACGGCGGCGGGCCGCCGCGGGCGTTCGCCGGCGCCGCCGCCAGGGCGTGGGCGGCCTGGCGGGACCTGGAGCGGCCGGGCCGCCCCCAGCTGTGGGGCCAGGGCTATTTCGCCCTCGGGGATGCCGACGCCGGCGCCGCCTACCTGCGCGACTACTACGCCTTCACCGGCCCCTTCGCCGAGAAGATCGCCGCCGGCAACCTGACCAGCGGCCGGGCCGTGAAGGACTTCGTCCGCGGCTACGAGGACGCCGGCTGCGACCACCTGGTCCTGCTCCCCACCGTCTCCGACCCGGCGCAGCTCGACCGCCTGGCCGACGTCCTCGGCTGACCGGTAGGAGGCCCGCGGTGCGGATAGGGGTGCTGGGGGGAGGGCCCGCCGGGCTGTACTTCGCCCTGCTGGCCAAGCGGGCCGACCCCTCGCACGAGGTGACGGTGGTGGAGCGCAACGCCCCCGACGCCACCTTCGGCTGGGGGGTGGTGTTCTCGGAGGAGACCCTGGGGGCGCTTCGTGACGCCGACTACCCGAGCTACGTGGAGATCACCGACACCTTCGCCCGCTGGAGCGCCATCGACGTCGTCTACGGCGGCCGCACCGTCCGCTCCGGCGGGCACGTGTTCTCGGCCATCGCCCGCCGGCGGCTGCTGGAGATCCTCCAGCGGCGCTGCCGCGAGGTCGGGGTCGAGCTGACCTTCCACCGCGAGCTCCCCGACCTGGGTGCCCTGGCCGGCCACGACCTGGTGGTCGCCGCCGACGGGGTCAACTCGACCGCCCGGCGCGAGCTCGAGCCGCACCTGCGCCCGACCCTGGACGTCCACCGGTCCAGGTTCATCTGGTTCGGGTCCGACCTGCCCCTGGACGCCTTCACCTTCATCTTCCGTACCACTCCTCATGGGATGTTCCAGGTCCACGCCTACCCCTTCGACGCCGAGACCAGCACCTTCATCGTCGAGACAACCGAGGAGACCTGGCGGGCGGCCGGGCTCGACCAGGCCGGCGAGGAGGACAGCATCACCGCCTGCCAGGAGCTGTTCGCCCCCGAGCTGGGCGGGCACAAGCTGCTGTCCAACCGGTCGCTGTGGATCAGCTTCGTGACCGTCCGCTGCCCGAGCTGGCACCACGGCAACGTCGTCCTGCTCGGCGACGCCGCCCACACCGCCCACTTCACCATCGGCTCGGGGACCAAGCTGGCCATGGAGGACGCCGTCGCCCTCGGCCAGGCCCTGCAGCGGCACCCGGCCGACCTGGA
>DASZON010000238.1:0-1983 GCA_035550755.1 Actinomycetota bacterium
CAGGGGCCGCAGGGGCCGGGGACGCCCATGTCCCAGTAGTTGTCCTCCTTGCCGAGGCGCTGGATGCGCTCGGCCGGGAGGTACCGGCGCCACAGCTCGAACGCCTCGTCGTCGTCCAGGTAGACGGTCCCCCACAGCCGGCCCGGCTCCAGGCCGAACCCCTCGGTGACCAGCTCCCAGGCGTAGGCGATGGCGCCTTCCTTGAAGTAGTCGCCGAAGGAGAAGTTGCCCAGCATCTCGAAGAAGGTGCAGTGGCTGGCGTCGCCGACGTTCTCGATGTCGGAGGTGCGGGTGCATTTCTGGACGCTGGTCGCCCGGCGGAAGTCGGGCTCGACCTCGCCGAGGAAGTAGGGCTTGAACTGGTTCATGCCGGCGTTGGCCAGCAGCAGGGTGGGGTCGTTGGGGATCAGCGGGCTCGAGGGGACCAGCCGGTGGTTGCGCTCGACGAAGAAGTCGGTGAACTGGCGGCGGATCTGTGTGGAGTTCATGGTGTGGACCTCGCGTTCGTGGGTGGAACTGCCGGAGCTGTCCCGCCGAACCGGGCCGGGGTGGCGCTAACCCGCCCCGCTCCCCGGCTCGGCGAGCTGAGCTCGCAGCTCCGCCTCGCGCTCGGCCATGGCCTCCTGGCCGGCGGTCAGTGCCACGCCCAGCCGCTCGCGCCAGTCGGCGGCCGTCTGGACCAGCTCCTCGGCCAGCGACCGGGGGGCCAGGCGGTCCGCGGTCCGCGACGCCCACCGCATCACGCCCACGCCGATGGCCGCCCCCATCCCGAGCCCCACCAGCCCCCAGAAGACGCGCTTCATCGCCTCATCGCCTTATCGCCGCCTCCGGCCGCGGCCCCGGCGGCCGCGGGACGGCTGCTCGTCGGAGCCGGCCGCGCCGGCCGCCCTGCGCAGCCCGTAGGCGAACGCGCTCAGCTTGACCAGGGGGCTGGAGATGGTGGCCGAGACCGTGTTGACCATGCCGCCGACCGAGCTGGTGACGCTCTCGGCGGTGGACAGGATGCCGTCGACCCGGACCAGCTCCTGGTTGACCATGGCCACGGTGGTGTTGACCTCGCCGAGCAGCGGCACCGTCTGGGAGGTGACCCCGTCGATCAGGTCCTTGGTCGAGGTCAGGACCCGGAACAGGTTGGCCATCACGACACAGAGGACGACGACCAGGGCGCCGACCAGGAAGGCGACGATCGTCCAGGCGATGGCCAGCAGGCTCACGGGTTCTGCTCCTCGTTGTCCGTTGTTGTCCGTTGGGTCCAGAACAGCCCCAGCGTAGCGGTCCGGCCCTCGTCCGGCCCGCGGATTGCGGGGGTGGCGCGCTGGAGCCGCCGGGAGTCTACCGCGACCGCAGGGAGAGAAGGATCTCGCGCGTCCCGCTCAGGCGCGACGGGCGGCCGGGACCGGGTCGACGACGAAGTCGCGCTGGCGGACCAGCACCACCGCCAGGGCGGCCCCGGCGGCGGCGACCCCGGCACTGACCAGGAGGATCCGGTCGAGGGCGTCGGCGAAGGCGGCCGGGTCGCCGTCGATCCGGACCGGCAGCAGGATCCCCAGAACGGCGATGCCGAGGGCGATGCCGACCTGGCGGAAGGTGTTGTTCACCCCCGAGGCCATGCCGCTGCGGGTGGCCGGGACGACGCCGAGGGCGGCGTCGGTGACGGCCGGGTTGGAGAGGCCGATCCCCACCCCCATGACCAGCAGCCCGGGCAGCAGCACGGTCCAGGGCGAGGACGCCTCCAGGCCCCGCATGGCCAGCAGCCCGGCCGCGCACAGCAGCTGGCCGGCGGGGAGGGCGGCCCGCACCGGCAGGACCCGGGCGTAGCGGCCGCCGAGCACCGACACCACCAGGGCGGCCGCCGACAGCGGCAGCAGCTCCAGCCCGACCGTGGTCGGCGAGGCTCCGGCCCCGTCGAGCAGGAACAGGGTCAGGTAGAGGAACGGCCCGAAGGTCGAGGCGGCCAGGATCAGCACCACCACCGAGGCCCCG
>DASZON010000239.1:0-5397 GCA_035550755.1 Actinomycetota bacterium
TCGCACCGAGAGGGTCATGCCGGGCGGCCCCGGTCGTCGACCACCTCGGCGGTGTACATGGTGACCAGGCCCTTGGCGAAGCTCATGAGCTGCCGGCCGGCCTCGGCGGCCTCGGGGCTGGCGAACGCGGCCCGCATGGCCCCGTCGTCGTCGTAGTACATCTCGGTGACCAGGTACCAGGGGCTCTCGCCCCTCGGCGCCCCGGTGACCCGGGTCACCTCGGTGCGGCGCAGGCCCGGGGTCTTGGCGTTCAGCGGCAGGTGCTCGTCGAAATAGGCCCGGTCGAAGGCCCCGGTGTCGTCCGGCCTGGTGAACATCGCCACGAGCTTGACCATGGCGGGCTCCTTTGTCCGCGGTTGATCGGGTCAGCCTACCCGACCGTCGCGGAGCTCAGCCGCCGAAGTCGCCCCCACCGAAGTCCCCGCCGCCGAAGTCGCCGCCGCCCCAGTCGCCACCGCCGCCGAAGTCACCACCACCCCAGTCGCCACCGCCGCCCCAGTCGCCGCCGCCGTCCCCACCACCGGCGTCGGCGCCACCGGAGTCGACGTAGACCGGGGAGCCCCAGCCGCCGCCCAGGTAGCTGCCGAGCAGCAGGCCGGTGAACAGCCCGCCCATCGGGAACCCGCCGAAGTAGCCGCCGGCCCAGGGGCCGTAGTAGCCGGGCGCGTTCCAGTAGGGGGTCATGCGGCCGCCGACCCCGGCCACCTGGCGCGACTCGGGCTCCAGGCCGTCGTGGATCCGCTGGGCGTCGGCCGCGCACGCCGGGACCATCCGGGGCGCGCCGCCGGGCGGGGCCCACTCGACGTCCTCGACCGAGGGGCCGTGGCGCGGGTCGAAGAAGCACGGCGCCCGGCGCTCGGGGACGGGCCGGCCCTCCAGGATCGCCTTGGTCGCGGCCATCTCGTAGCGGCCGGCCTCCAGGGCCGCGCTCATCGGGGCCAGCTCCTCGGTCCGCTTGGCCCGGTCCAGGGCGTCGGCCGCCTTCTGGTACTGGTCGACAGCCTCGGTGTAGTGGCGGACGGCCTCGGGGTCGGCGTCGGGCATGCTGGTGTCCATGTCGAGGGCGCGGATGTCGTCCGACAGGGCGACCAGGTCCTCGTTGGCGACCGACTTGACCTCCTCCAGCTCCCGCTGCCGCTCGGCCTCGCGCTCCCGCCGGCGCCGCCTGGCCCCGAAGATCAGCGCCCCGCCGCCGGCCAGCAGCGCGATCAGCACGGCGATGGTCCCGATCCCGACCCCGCCGCCGCCCGACTGGGCGGCGGGCTCGCCCTTGGCGGCCGCAGCGACGCCGTCGACCCACTGGAGCAGGGCCGCCTGGAAGTCGTCGGGGTGGTCGTTGAACGCCTGCTCGGCGAGCGCCCTGGCCTGGCCGTCGGGGACGGCGGCGGCATAGTCCACCGTCTCCCATCCCCGGCTGTCGAGCAGCATGTAGGTGGCGTTGCTGCGGACCCCGTTGACGATCGCCTGGAGGAGCTTCTGCTTGTCGCCGCCGTACGCGTCACGGGCGGCGGCGGGCAGGACGGCGATGTAGATGGGCGTGCCGGCCTCGCGCACACGCTCCAGGAGCTGGTCCTGGGAGATGTCGGCCCCGGCCTCGGGGTCGACGTAGACCGGGCGCTGCTGCAACTGGGCCGCGACCTCCGCGGCCGTGGTCGCCTGGGCCGTGGCCGGGCCCGCGGTCAGGACCGCCAGGGCGGCCAGCAGGGGGCCGATCAGACGCCGGGTCAGGCGCCGCGCAGGTGCCCGGCTAGCGTCCGCCGGCCGACTGGTCCGCATCGGGATCCTCCATGATCGTGATCGTGCCGCTGTCCGACTCCCGCTCGCCCGTGAGCGCCCCACCGCTGTCCAGCATGCCGGTGTCGGCGTACGACACCGGCAGGTACCCGTAGCCCCCGCCCGAGGTGTTGAGGCCGCCCACGAACCCGTCGTCCAGGGCCTTGCCGAGCGGGAACCCGGCGACCAGGTCGGCGGCGGCACCGCCGAAGTAGCCCCCGAACCACGACTCGAAATGCGGCGGCGCCTCGTAGAAGGGCACCCGGCGCAGGCCGGTGCGGACCCGCCGCGCCTCGGGCTGGACGCCGCCGGCGACCAGGCGCATGCAGGCCTCGCAGGCCGGGACCGGCCGGGGTGGGCCGGTCGGTGGCTCCCAGCCGACGTCGTTGACCGACGGGCCGTGGCGGGTGTCGAAGAAGCACGGCGGCCGCCGCTTGGGCGGGTCGCGCCGCTCGAACAGGGCCCGGGCCGAGGTCATGGCGAACCGGCCCGACTCGAGCGCGTTGCTCACCTGGGCGATGTCGGCGGGGGAGCGGGCCCGCTCGAACGCCTGCTCGGCCCGCTCCTGCTGCTCGTAGGCCCGGGTGTACTGGTTGACGGCCTGGGGGTTGCCGGCCTCAGCGGTCTGGAGGTCGACGTCGAGGTTGCGCAGGTCGTCGGCGAGCGCCTTGAGGTCCTCCTGGGCGACGGCCTTGACCTCGGCGAACTGGTTCACGCTTCGGAGGGACCGGCGTTGGGAGCGGCTCTCCCGGGCCAGGGCCAGGAGGACGGCCAGGGCGACCACCCCGGCCACGGCCAGCAGCACGATCAGCACGGTGTCGCCGTCGGCGTCCTCCTGCCCGGGCGGCGGCTCGGCCGGCGGGGCCGTGGCCGGCGGGGTGCCGGCGGCGTCCTCGACCCGCCCGACGAAGTCGAGGATGGCCGCGTCCAGGTCCGGGTGCTCGCGGAAGGCGACCCTGGCCCGGTTGGCGGCAGCGCCCCTGGCCAGGGTGTTGCTCCCCGCCCCTTCCTCGCCCCCGGCGACGACCAGGTAGGTCCCGGGACGGCCGACCGCGGCCCCGACCAGCGCGGCCAGCTGGGTCGCGTCGCCGCCGGCCTCGGCCAGGGCCTGGGTGGGCAGGACGGCCACGAAGATCGGCGTGCCGACCAGGGCGAGGCGGGCCCGGATCTTCTCCTGGTCGGACACGGACAGGGTCGGCCGGGCGGACGGGTGCACGTACAGCGGGTCGTCGCGGAGGCTCCCGGCCGTGCGGTCGACCCACGGCCCGGCCCAGGCCGGCGCGGCCAGGCCGGCCAGCAGGCACAGCACCAGCACGGCCAGGAGCAGCGGGACCACGGCCCGCCGGGACGGGAGGGCGCGTCGCGCGCCTCGGGACATGGCACCTCGCTCGCTGGACGGTTCCCGGCCGCCACGCCGCTTGCGTGGGGCCGATCTCCACCATTGTCCCGCTTCTGGCGACGCCGCGGAACGCCCCAGGCGGCCGACCCGGCCGTCCGGGTTCGCACGCCGCCGGGGATTGCGGCCATCATGGCCCCTCCGGCGGGTCGATCGAGGGTGATGGCGTGGACTGGCACCGTCTGGGCGACGGCGACAGCGAGGCGGGCAGGCGGGCGGGCGTGCTCGACCTGCTCCGGCGTGCCCAGGCCGAGCTGCGGGGCGAGCCGCTGGCCGGCACCCGGCTCCTCTACGACGCCAGGGCCATGCTGGCCGCGACCCGCCAGATCGAGGCGGCCGTGCGCGCCGCCGCCACCGGCCTGCTCGTCGGCTTCCAGCGGGCCGGGAAGTTCGACGGCGAGGCCAGGACCTACCGCGACCTGGTGGCGGCCGGGGTCGAGGTGACCGCCTTCGGGACCGGGGAGCCCGAGCCGGTGCCTGGCGTGCGCTGGGTACGGCTGCCCGAGGACCAGGCCGCCCTCCAGAACCAGTGGCTGCTGGTCGCCGAGGAGCCGGAGCCGGTCGCCTTCGTCGGGTTCGAGACCTCCGGCCCGGACCGCTTCGGCCGGGTCGAGGTCACCGACCCCTCGCGGTCGTTCACCGCGTTCGTGAGCGGTGACCGGCGGCTGGTCCGGGCCATCGCCGAGCATCTGGAGGCGGTCGCCCGGCCCTGAACGAAACCGTCAGCGCGTCTGGCACGGAAAGCAGAGGAAGGAAGCGAGTGGAGCAGGGCGCCAGCCCGGACCTGAGGGCCCGACTCGCCGCCGGCGAGGAGGGGGCGATCGAGGAGTGCTACACCGCCCTCGGCCCGATGGTGCTCGGCTACCTGCGCCGCTTCGTGGCCCGCGACGAGGCCGAGGACGTGCTGCAGCGTGTGTTCTACGAGGTGTGGAGGAACCGGGACCGTTACGACCCCGCCCGCAGCCTCGAGGCCTGGGTCCTCGGGATCGCCCGCAAGCGGGCCATCGACCAGCTCCGCCGCCGGCACGCGACCATCGTGCCGATCGAGGAGCTGCGCGACGTCGCCGGGGACGACGGCCGGGAGCTGGCCGAGCGCTACGTCCGGGCCAGCGAGGTGCGGGGCGCCCTCGAGCGCCTGCCCGCCGAGCAGCGCGAGGTCCTCACCCTGGCCTACTTCGGCGACCTCACCCAGACCGAGATCGCCGACCGGCTCGGGATCCCGCTGGGCACGGTCAAGGCGCGGGCCTTCCGCGGCCTGCGCCGCCTGGCCGACATCCTCGGCGGGGCGGGCTGAGCCATGACCGGCCGGCACCCCCGGGACGACCTCCCCGGGCTGCTGCTCGGCGAGCTGGCCCCGGCCGCCGCCGTGGCCGTCGACCGGCACCTGGCCGGCTGCGACCCCTGCCGCCGTGACCTGGCCGTGGTCGCCGTCGCCGCCTCGGCCCTGCGGGCCGCCTCCAGGCTGCCGTTCCCGGCCCCGGCCGACCTCCCGCCGCCCCCCGCACCGGCCGCGGCCCCGCTGGCCGGCTCCGGGCCGCGCCACCGGCGGCGCAGCCGGCGCTGGCTGCTCGGGGCGGCGGCGGTCGTGGTCGCCCTGGTCCTGGGGGTCGGCGGCCTGGTCGTCGGCCGTGACCGCGACACCGGCCGCGGCCAGACGGTCGCCCTGGCCGCCCCGGCCGCGGGCGGGGCCAGCGCCCAGGCGCGCATGCGTGGCGCCGGCGACGGCCAGGTCATGACCATGACCGCCCGCGACCTGCCCCGCCCCCCGGCCGGCGCCTACTACGAGGTCTGGCTGGTCGGCGACGCCGGCGAGGCGTTCCCGGTCGGCGTCCTGGCCCCCGACGGCGAGGGCATCTGGAGCCTGCCCGCCGACGTCGCCGCCCGCTACCGGGCGATCGACGTCAGCCTCGAGCCGGCCGACGGCGACCCCTCCCACTCGGGCCGGTCGGTGCTGCGCGGCCGCTACGCCTGAGCACCCGGTGGTGCGGGCCGGACGTCCTCCTCCGGCGCCGGGCACCGCGCAAGCTGGGGATATCCGGTGGCCATTTGTCGGCGACGGCTGGGACACTGGCCGGCATGAGCGACGTCCTCCGCGCCCGCGGGCTCCTGAAGACGTACCGCCGCGGCCGGGCCGTGGACGGCGTCGACCTGACCGTGCGCCGGGGCGAGCGGGTCGCCCTGCTCGGCCCCAACGGCGCCGGCAAGACCACCACCCTGCTGATGTGCCT
>DASZON010000240.1:0-14181 GCA_035550755.1 Actinomycetota bacterium
CTCCACCGGGGTAAAACCCTTCTCAATGAAAAACGCGGTAATAAACCCCCAGGCGATGAACGCGGCAATGTTCGGCATAATCATCCCCGACAAAAACGTGCCGAACTTCTGCACCGCCACCCGCGCACTGCCCGCCCTGCCTACTGGTGCCTCGGCGTTCACGGCCATGCTGTGCCTCCGTGCCGAGCGGCGCGCACGCCCGTTGACGTGCTCGCACCGCGCTCCGTCGCGACAGGTCGCCTGCCGCGCCCATCGTTACGGTTGCCTGCGCTTCCGGGTCCGCGCCAGGCCCTGAGCGCATCCCTGGAGTGGAAGCCACCGCAGCACGAACAACGATATTGCCCAGGTCAGGCCGAGCGCCCGACTGCTAGCCAACTCCGACACGCGGTAGGGAACCCGACATAGCCGCACCGTTGCGGGCGGCCGGCCTGGTCACCCAGGCCAGCTCGGAGACCACGGCGAGGAACTGCCGGACGGCCCTCGAGATGGTGTCACGCCGCCAGCTCACGCCGAACTGCAGCGGCGGGGCCACCGTGACCAGGGGGCGGAACTCGACCCCGCGGACGGTGAACTGTCCGACCGCCGACTCGGCCGCGAACGCGATCCCCAGGCCGCCGGCGACCGCGACCAGGCTGCTCTCCAGCGTGGTCGCCTCGAGCACGACCGACGGCTCGACACCGCAGCCGGCCAGGACGTCGTGCACCAGGTGGTCGTGGAACGGCGGGTCGAGCGCCCGCGGGAACAGGACGATCGGCTCGTTGGCGAGATGCCCAGCCCGGACGGCGCGCAGCCTGGCCAGCGGGTGCAAGTCGGGGATGGCCACGTGGACGGGCTCGCGGTGCAGGGGCCGGAAGGCCAGGCTGTCGTCGTTGGCGCCGGCCAGGCGCACGAAGGCCACGTCCAGCTGACGCGCGGCCAGGGCCGCGAGGTGCGCGCCGGGCTGCCCGACCACCGTATCGAGGGCGACTGAGGGGAACCGCTCGCGGAAGATCCGGACGGCCAGCGGCACCGACGCCGAGGCAGCGCCGGCCGGATACCCTACCCGTAGCCTGGTCATGCCTTCGCCGGCCTCCCGTGCCGCCTGGACGGCGTAGGTGACCGCCTCGCTGGCGCTGCGGCCGTGCTCGAGCAGGACCCGCCCCGCCTCGGTCAGCTCGATGCTGCGGCCGCGGATCAGCAACTCGACCCCGAGCTCGCGCTCCAGGGCGAGGATCTGCTGGCTGAGCGGCGGCCGGCTGATCTGGAGGCGCTTGGCCGCCCGGCCGAAGTGCAGCTCCTCGGCCACGGCAATGAAGTAGCGAAGTTGCCGGAACTCCATCCACGGCTCCTCGTGCGTACCGACTTGAACGGAGCCCTACCTTAGAGGGGGTGTGAACAAATGTCAAGAACAAATGTGCAACATCTGTTCAGAGCACTTGTGCATCGGCCGGGATGGCGCTATGGTGAAGCTGCCCCAGCGGAACGGTTCTGAGGGGGGACGCCGTGCGCGGACCAGTCAGCTACTACGATCCCGACGAGGTCGAGCCGATGGTCACGGCGGCGGTCATGTACTACCAGGCGCACCGGTCCCAGGCGCAGATCGCCCGGCATCTCGGCGTCAGCCGCCCGACCGTGAGCCGGCTGCTGGCCCGGGCCCGCCAGCTCGGCATCGTCCGGATCGAGATCGTCCCCCCGACCGCCGACCCGGGGCTTGGCAAGGATCTCCAGGAGCGGCTCGGGCTCCGCGGCATCCACATCGCCGCCGGGCTGGCCGACCCCGACGACCCCGGGCCGGTGCTGGCTGGCCGGCTCAACGACGCGCTCGCCGGCATCGGCCTCCAGCCCGGTGACGTGCTCGTCGTCGGTTGGGGCCGGGCCATCTACAGCCTGGGCCGCTACGAGCTCGCCCCCCTGCCCGGGGTGGTGGTCGTGCCGGCGCTGGGCGGCGGCGCAGAAGACCGGCCCTGGTTCCAGGCGAACGAGATCACCAGGCGCTGGGCGGTGACCCTCCACGGCACCCCCCGCTACCTCCACGCCCCGGCGTTTGTCTCGTCAGCGCTCAAGCGTTCCCTGGTCCACGAGGAGGGCGTCCACTCCACCCTCGACCTCTGGGACCGGGCCAAGGTCGCCCTGGTGGGCATCGGCGCCTACCCCAAGCCCGACTCCAGCCTCGTCGCCGTCGGCTTCTCCGACGGCGACCCGGCGATCGCCGAGGCCACGGGGGACGTGGTCGGCCGCTTCTTCACCGGCGACGGGACGTTGATCCACTACCCGGACGAGCCGCGGCTGCTGGGCATCACCCCTGATCTGATGCGGCGCATCCCGCACGTGGTCGGGATCTCCGTCGGTGCCGACAAGGCCAGGGCGATCGTCGGGGCGGCCCGGGCCCGGCTGATCAACACCCTGGTCACCGACGCCGGGACGGCCCGCGAGGTGGCCGCCCTGCTCGACGCATAGCGCGCCCGACCACGGTCGGCCACCTGCGGGCGATCCGCCCGACCTTTAGGGCGAGCTCGCGGCTCGAATGAGCCGAGACAGGTCGGTCCGGGCAAGCGTGTGTTCCTTGCCGCCGGTGTTGAGGACGGTCTTGCCCCTGACGATGCGGGCGTTGGCCGCCAGCCAGTTCCTGCTGGCGGCGGTCGCCGAGGTCACCGTATCGCCGCCGAGGCTCTGGATCTCGATGTCGTCGCCGTCGCCGCCGTCGATGATGTCGGTGCCCGGCCCGCCGATGAGCACGTCGTCACCCGGGCCGCCGGACAGCACGTCGTTGCCGTCGCCGCCGATGAGGACGTCGTTGCCGTCGTCGCCGTTGCCCGTGAGCTGGATCGACCCGGCCGCCAGGCCGGACGCCTCGACCACGTCGTCCCCGGCCAGCGCGTTGACGGTGAGTCGGTCGTTGGCGGACTCGGCGCCGGTGATGTCCACGCGTGCCGCCAGTCCTGTCGTGCTCACGCGCGAGCCGTCGCCCTCGACGGCGATCAGGTCGTCGCCGTTGGTGCCGTTGACGATCAGGGTGTCCGGCTGCGCGTCGCCGCCGCCGGCCCCGGCCGCCAGGTCGGCGTTCAGCCCGGTCAGGTCCGTACCACTGAGGTCATTGACCACGATCGTGTCGGCGCCGCCGAGGGGCCGGACCTCGACGCGCTCGATGTCGTCGAGGTCCATCGTGACGTTGCCGATGTTGCGGAAGAACCGGACGCGCCCCCCGTTGGCGGCGACGTCGAAGTTCTCGTTGACGTTGGAGCCGAAGAAGCGCATCGCGTCCGCTCCTTGCTGGCCCTCGAGGTTGTCGCTCCCGTCGCCGGGATCCCACTGGAAGACGTCGTCGCCGGCGCCGAGCAAGGCCACGTCGTCGCCCTGCTGGCCGTCGACGACGTCGTTGCCGTCGCCGCCGAGCAGGACGTCGGCTCCGTTGCTGCCGAGGATCGTGTCGTTGCCGGCACCGCCGTCGACGGTGATCGCGATGAGGGCGGCCAGGTTGCCGGTTGTGGCGAAGCTGTCGTCGCCGCCGTTGGCGTTGACGACCAGCTTCTCGGAGGTGCCGATGTCGATCGCGAACGGCGCGGGGGCGACGCGGTCGAACCGGACGCGCGCACCGTTGGCCGTGGCGGTGAACTGCTCGGCGCCGTTGCCGCCGTTGGCCTCGACCGTGTCGCTGCCGTCTCCGCCTTCGTTGAGGTCGGTGTCGTCGCCGGGGTTCCACAGCATCCGGTCGTCGCCGCCCTGGCCGAAGCCCTGGTCGTCTGCGTCGCCACCGGTGAGGGTGTCGTTGCCGGCACCGCCGAACAGCAGGTCGCTGCCGCCACGGCCGAGGAGGGTGTCGTTGCCACCCTGGCCGAAGAGCTGGTCGCCCCCCGAGCCGCCGGTGAGGATGTCGTTGCCGGCGCCGCCGAACAGGTTTGCAGCCGGCAGCGCACCGTTCGTCTCGCTCAGGCTGATCGTGTCGCTGCCGGCCTGACCGAAGACCCGGATCAGGCTCGTGTTCGCGACCGTCGGGGTGCCTCCGGTGACCGCGACCGCGACCGCGCCATCGTTCACCAGGATCCTACCCGCCGCGTTGCGGCTGATGACGATCGAGTTGTTGGCGGCGTCGCCCGAGACGCTCAACACACCAGAGCTGAAGGTCGCTGTCGCCGCCGCGCTCGCGGGCGGGCTCGCCACCACGACCGCAGCGGCACCGAGCACGACACCCCCAAGCAGCCGGCGCGTCGCACGGCGCCAATCGCTGTTACGTGCTTGCTTCATTGGTCCCCCCCTGATGAGGGCGTGGCGCATGGTGATCCCTTCACGTCGGATCGTGCCCGTTTGTCCATGCGCAGCATGCGAGGCCGGGTCCTTGCCGGCGATGCCGCCCGTCACCGACTGGATGTGACGTTCGGCACCTCCCGCCGCGTGTCAGCCAGGGTGGTGACACCTGGGCCGTTGCGCCTCAGGATGAGGCGTCGACATGGTGCAGTGAGGAGCTCGAGCCAGCAGCGGCATGGCAACGCTCCGCCGGCTTGGCCCCGGGAAGGGAGGCAGAGGTGGCCGACGAGCGAGAGGTCGCCGTCGCCCCGGTGCGGCAAGGCGGTGAGCCGAGTCCGGAGCTGTTGGAGCACCTGCATGATCCGGCCCGGGTCCTTGCCCTGACCGATGGGGTGTTCGCCATCATCATCACCCTCCTGGTCCTGGAGATCCACGTCCCCGAGCTCACCCAGGGCCACACCCTCACCGAGGCCCTGGCCGAGCTCCGGCCGTCGCTGGTGGCCTTTGTGATCAGCTTCATCCTGGCCGGCATGTACTGGGTCGGCCACCGCGACCTGTTCGCCCTCATCCGCCGCACCGACCGCGGGCTGGTCTGGCTGAACATCCTGTACCTGCTGCCGCTGTGCCTGCTGCCCTTCGGCGCCGGGCTGCTGGGCCGCTACGAGACCGAGCCGGTGGCCCTGCGCATCTACGGCCTGCTGCTGGTCCTGATCGCGGTCATGCGGGTGATCATCTGGCTGTACGCCACCAACCGCCCGCACCTGCTGTGGCAACGGCCCGACACTCGCCAGCGCCGAGCCGGACTGGCCGCGGCCCTGTTCCCGGGGCTGGCCTACCTGCTCGCCTTCCTGCTGGCCAGGGCCGCCCCCTGGCTCAGCCTGTTCATCTACGGGGCCTTGCCGGTGCTGTACTTCCTCAGCATCACGGTGCTCCGCAGCGGCAGGAGGCGAAATCAGGAGTACGCCGACTTCACCTGACCCACTCTGGCCCTGTGGAGCCACCGATGCGCACCCTGATCTTCGTCCATGGCCGCGGCCAGCAGGGCCGCGAACCCGACACGTTGCGGCAGCGGTGGGCCGCCGGCCTCAACAAGGGCCTGACAGCGGCAGGGCGAGATACCTTGGACCGTGCCGCCATCAACGCGATCCGGTTCCCGTTCTACGGCGACGTGCTGTGGGCCGCGGTGGTCCAGGGCAGGGCCGCAGTCCCCGACGTCGCCACCCTGAACGCCGTGCAGCAGGTGGATCCCGGGCTGCCGGACGTGGTCAACCGTCGCCAGGTCGCCCTCCTCCGGGCCATGGCCGCCGAACTCGCCGCCCAACCGACCGTGGTCCCGGAGGCGGCATTCGCGGTTCCCAGCTCGGTGCTGCTGCGGGGCCTGCTGGAGTGGGTGGCCAACCACTCCGGGGTCGACGAGGCCGTCATCCGCGCCTGGTTGCGCGACGTTGCCGCCTACCTTGACCTGCCCGGCTGCCGGCCCGCGGTGCAGGAGGTCGTCCGCCCGGCCCTGCTCGCCGACCCCGCCTGGGTGCTGGTCGGCCACAGCCTCGGCGCGGTCGTCTGCGCCGAGCTCCTGGCAGAGGACGAGGTCCGCGCCCGGGCCGGCGTGTTCGTTGCCGTGGGGGCGCCTCTGGGCCTGGACGCGGTCACCGACGGGATGCGGCCCAGGGGCTCGGCCAGGCCCGCCTCGCCGTGGGTCAACGTGTACGACCCCAGGGACTGGGTGGCGCTTGGTTCACCGCTGCCCCAGGGAGGTGGGTTGCACGAGCAGCTCGCTGTCGCCAACCCCCGCTCCTACGAACATTCCATCGAGCACTACCTCGCCCATCCCCAGGTCGCCACGACCATCGCCGACGCCCTCGACGCACAGGAGTGACCCCCCGGGGACGGCTGTCGCCTTGGTCTGGTCCGCGGGTGGCTCGGCGTTTAGAGTGAATTGCGGTTTCCGCAGGAGGAGGTCGACATGGTCGGAGCCCTGCTGCTCGGATTCGTCTGCGGCGTGATCGCCCGGGTGCTGATGCCTGGCGATGTGTTCCGCCACATGAGCGGGCCGGCGTCGTGGGCGGTGTCAGTGGGCTTGGGCCTGGCCGGCGCCCTGGTCGGGTACGTCATCTTCACGCTCGGACTGGGCATCGGCGACACCGACATCTTCGACTGGGGCGGCCTGCTCAGCGCCCTCATCGGCACCTTCATCGTCCTGGGTCTGGCCGGCTATTTCCTGCGCCGCCGCCAGCCCCCGGCGACCCCCCCACCCGCGTCCAGCCTACCGGGGGACGAAGGACCGCGACCCACCGTGTGAGCCTTCCGGGCGCGCCGAGCGCGCCCGGAAGGTCTGTCGCGCTCGCAACCTGGGCTACTGCTCGGGCTCGTCCGCCTGCTGGTCGCCGAGGAACCCCTCGGCCCGCTCCCGAACCTCATCGGCAGCGCGGTCGGTCTGCTCGTCGAAGCGGCCACCGGTCCGCTCGTCGACCTCTTCCTCACCCTTGGTCAGGGCCTCGTCCGCCTTCTCGTGGAATCCCTGCATGTCCATGCGGACCACCTCCTCCGAAGGAGCAAGCCTCCCCCAAACCGTCGAACCGGGCAACACAAGAGGACGGACGCCGCCTGCTCCTGCGCCGGCAGGCGTCCGTGTAGGCCGCGTCCGGTCGAGTGCCTAGGACCCGGAGCTTGGTTGCTTGGGTTGGTCAAGTTCGGCCAGTGTCCGCCGTGCCCGAGCAACGATGCGCTGGAGGTGGGGCAGTGCGGCCATGCCGGCGACCGTACCGAACGCGAACCAGAAGATGGCTTGCATCGCTCTTCCTTCCCGACCCCCTCGACGGGCCAGGTCGTGCCAAGACATTCAATCGTGGCTCGGCAGCGGCTACCCGGCGCCCGGCCGACACAAACGAAGGCGCCCATAGGGGCAAGGGGCGAACCCCAAGTCGGAGACAACCACCTGGCGCGGGCGTGCCCTAGACCGTCGGGGCCTCTGGGTCGTTCTCGTCGCCGAGGTAGTGAATGGCGAACGCCTTGTTCGTGATGAACAAGAAGGTGCAGTCCTCATCCTGGGTAGCCCCGTGTGCCATGATTCCGCCCTCCGGGAACCACACGAAGCTTCCGGCCGGATACTTCCCCTGGTGGGTGTCGAGGGTGCCTTCGAGCACATAGATGCCGTGGGCGCACGGGTGGCTGTGCCAGGGGTTCGTGAAGCCGGCCCGATAGACCATCTTGAGGACCATCATCCCGGTGTCCGGGTCGTTCACGAGCGGTACGTGCTCCAAGTTGGCGTTGATGTATGCAACGGGGAAGAGCTCCACCTCTGCGGTGTTCGTGTCGACGACGGTCAGCTCGACCGGCTTCATCGGTGTGGTCACCGTCTCCTCCGATCTCTCACTGGCGCCCGCGCTTCCGAGTTCGAAGTATGGATAGTCGGGCGTCCGGACTCAACACTGTCCGATGCGGACAACCCTCCTCCCGAACCGGGCATGGAAGTTGACTAGGGCGGCCAGCAGGGTGTGGCCGGCCTCGGGTTCCAGCAGCCCGTCGATGGCGACCATGCCGTCCCAGGTCGACGCCAACCACACCCCCCGCCGCTGATGGCGGTGGTCGACTTGGCGGTCGGCCCGGTCGGGGTCGGCGACCCGGCACAGCTACCCCACCGCCAGGCGCAGCCGGGGCGGATCCAACCCCCCGGCCACCTCCACCAGCAGCGGTTCGGCCTCCCCGACCACAGGGGCAGGGAGCTGGTGGGTACCATCGGCCAGTACCTTGGCGTGGGTGGATGAGATCACCCCACCGACCAGGGCATCAGCAGCGCCAGCCAGCGGCCCGCGGAACAACGCCCGGGCGGTCCGCACCCTGCCACTGGCCGCGCCGGTATTCAGCCGCAGCCGGTTGCGCAGCCACGACACCGTCGAGACCGCCGGCGCTGCTCCGCCCCAGCGGCCCCCCGGCCATCGACGGTGGCCAGTTCCTCGCAGCCACTGGCCCTCCAAGCCGTCCAGCAGCCGCCGCAACCCCACGACCTCCTCGGCAAGACAGCGTCAGGCAGCCGGCCGAGGTCCTGGGCGGCCAGCTCCGCCACCGCCACCGCCAGGGCGGTGAGCCGACCCACCGGCCCCGCCGGCGGCTCGGTCGAATGTGTGTTCGAGTCCATGGCGGCAACCTATCAACCCCACCCCGGAACACAACCACCCACCCAAAGAATGTGGACAACCAATTCCGTCCAACGTCTACGGCCCTTGTTCCGTCTTTGAGGGACGCGTCCGAAGGGGCCGCGGCGGCAACCCTGAGGCGGAGCATCCTCCATCCTCGGACACCGCCCTGGCTCACCTCGGACACCGCCCTGGCCGCCCCGCCCCAGGCCACCCGGGGCCGCCTCGACCCAGGTCCACCGGGAGGGAGCATGCGACCGCTCGGCACGGTCCCGCGTGCTGTGTCCCGGGAGCCCAGGGACGGTAAGCGAACCGGGCGCGCGACAATCCGAGCTCCCGTGCCAGGTGAGCGAATGGGGCCCGAGAACCCGCCACCACCGTGCCAGGCAACGGCATGGGGCCCAGTCTTCCCCAGGACGCCCCCCCGCGCATCGCCCCCGACCCACCCCCGACCGGGGTACAGTCCCAGCGGTGCGCCGGGAAGCCTGGTCGGCAGTAACCACCCCTGCTGCGAGGAGCGCGATGCCGGCCACTGGTGACCGTCGGCCGCTGGTCCCCCCGCCGTTGCGCCTGCCCGCCCCGGTGCGGGAGTACCTGCGTGAGGAGGCGGCCGGCGGGGTTGCGCTGATGGTGGCGGCGGCGGTCGCGCTCGGATGGGCGAACTCGCCGTGGCGGGCCGCCTACGGCGCCCTGTGGGCGACCCCGGTGGGGCTGCGGGTCGGGCGCTTCGGGCTCGAGGCCGACCTGGGCGACTGGGTCGGTGACGGCCTCATGACCCTGTTCTTCCTGGTCGTCGGGCTGGAGATCAAGCGCGAGCTGGTCGCGGGCGAGCTGCGGACCTGGCGCCGGGCGGTGCTCCCGGTGGTGGCCGCGGCCGGGGGCATGGCCGTGCCGGCGCTCGTCTACGCCGCCGTCAACGCCGGGCGGCCCGGCGCTCCCGGCTGGGGGGTGCCGATGGCCACCGACATCGCCTTCGCCCTCGGCGTCCTCGCCCTCCTCGGCCCCCGGGTCCCGGCGGCCCTCAAGGTCTTCCTGCTCACCCTGGCCGTGGTTGACGACCTCGGCTCGGTGGCGGTGGTGGCCCTGTTCTACAGCCGGGGCGTGGACCTGGCGGCGCTGGCGGCCGCCCTCGGGCTGCTGGTCGTGGTCGCGCTGCTGGTCCGCGCCCGGATCTGGTGGCTGCCGCTGCACGTCGGCCTGGGGATCGGCGTGTGGCTGGCCCTGTGGCATTCGGGGATCAGCCCGGCCCTGGCCGGGGTGGCCATGGGGCTGCTCACCCCGGCCCGGCCGACGGCCCCGCCCGAGGTCGCCCGCGAACGGGGCGGCACCCTGGCCGGGGAGCTCGCCGCCGACCCCCGCCCGCCCCGCCTGCGGGAGATGCTCCGCGAGGCCCGGGGGACGGTGTCGCTGGCCGAGCGGCTGGCCCACGACCTCCACCCGGTGAGCGCCTTCGTCGTCGTGCCGCTGTTCGCCCTGGCCAACGCCGGGGTCACCCTGGAGCCGGGTGTCCTGGGCACCCCTGGGGCCGGGGCGGTGCTGGGCGGGGTGGTGGCCGGGCGGGTGCTGGGCAAGGTGGCCGGGATCACCGCCGCGGCCTGGCTGGCCGTCCGGCTCGGGCTGGCCACCCGGCCCGAGGGGACCAGCTGGGGGCAGCTGGCCGGGGTGGCCACGGTGGCCGGAATCGGCTTCACCGTGCCCCTGTTCGTGGCCGACCTGGCCTTCCCCGACGGCGGGTTGCTCCCCCCGGTCAAGCTCGGGCTGCTGGCGGCCTCGGTCGTCTCCGGGGTCGCCGGGGCGCTGGTCCTGGTCAGGACCGGCCGCCGGTTGCGCCACGACCAGCCGGGGTAGCCTGCCGCTGTCCGATTGTCGGTGGGGAGGGGTGCCGGTGCTGCTCGAGAAGGCGATGAAGGCCCTGGAGAAGGCGGACGCCCTCGACGAGCCGGCTGAGCTGCTGGTCAAGGTCGTGGGCCCGGCCGTCCAGCCCCGGCCGGTCAAGAATCTCCTCTCCGGGGTCTGGCTCGGCCACCGGTTCCACCCGCTGCTGGTGCCGCTGCCGATCGGGTTCTGGAGCGGCGCCCTGCTCTTCGACATGATCGCCAGCCGCCGAGCTCGCTGGGCGGCCGACACCCTGGTCGGGGCGGGGATCGCCGCCGCCGTGCCCACGGCAGCGGCCGGGCTGTCGGACTGGAGCGACGCCGAGCCCGACGGCCGGCGGGTCGGGCTGGTCCACGCCGCCTGCAACACCCTGGCCCTGCTCTGCTACTCGGCGTCGCTCACGGCCCGGCTGCTGGGCCGGCGCAGGGCCGGGGTCGGGCTGGGGCTGGCCGGGGCGGCGGCGATCAGCGCCGGCGGCTACCTGGGCGGCCACCTGGCGTACGTGCAGCAGGTCGGGATCGAGAAGAAGCGCTTCGCCGACGGGCCGCGGGAGTGGACGCCGGTGCTGGACGCGGCCGACCTGGCCGATGGGGCGCCGCGGGTGGTCCGGGCCGGCGACACCGAGGTGCTCCTGCTCCGGGAGGGCAACCGGCTGCACGCCCTGTGGGCGAGCTGCACCCACGAGTGCGGCCCCCTCGCCGAGGGGCGCTTCGCCGACGGCAACGTCACCTGCCCCTGGCATGGCAGCACCTTCCGGCTGGCCGACGGCAAGGTCGTCCGCGGACCGGCCGCCGCTTCCCAGCCCGTCTACGAGACCAGGATCACCGACGGAAAGATCGAGGTTCGCGCCGCCCCCTGACCCGCGCTCGCTCAGCCGTCCTCGACGCCGGGGCGGTCGCCGACCCCGCGCAGGGCCGCCAGCAGCCTGTCCAGCAGGACCCCGCGCAGCCTGGCCTCCAGCGCCATGGAGATGAGGCTGGCCACCACCCTGGCATAGGCCATGGTGGCCGCGATCTCGCCCACCTCCCAGTCCCGGGCCCGGGAGCTGTGCAGGTCGATGGCGCCGATGGGGCGGCCGCCGGGGAGGGTCAGGGGGGCCGAGAGGACGGCCCGGACGGCGGCCCGGTCGATCAGGTGGCGCAGGTCGGGCCAGCGCCCGTCGACGGTGACGTCGCGGGTGGCGACCGGCATCCCGTTGGCGAACGAGTCCAGGGCCGGGCCAGCCCCCAGCCGCTCCTGGGCGGTGGCCAGCCCGCGGCCCGGCGGGCCGGAGGCCGCCGCGCAGCGCAGCACCTCGTGCTCGTCGGCCAGCATGACCCCGGCGCCCTGAGACCGCAGCAGCAAGGTCGCCGCCTCGGCGACCCGCTGCAGGGCCGCGGCCATCCCGTCGCCGGCCAGCCCGTCCACGCCATGGAGCAGGAGCCGCAGCTCCCGCGTGACGGACCTCCGGTCGATCGGCACGGGCAACGCCGCCTTGCACGCCCCCGAAGGTGGCGCGTCGGTGTGTGGTCGGGCCTGCGGTTGCTGACTACCTACCCCGGCACGCCGCCAAACCGCCTTCCGGAGGGCTCAGGCGAGCTGGGCGGCGAGGTCGGCCGGCTCGGTGACCGGCCGCTGGCAGACGAAGTGCTCGCAGACGTACGCGGTCGCCCGCCCGTCGACGGCCGGCCGGTCGGCCAGCAGCGGCACCTCGCCCTGGGCGGCGGCGTCGCCGGGGTCGGCCGCGGCCAGGACCCGGTTGGGCTGGTAGGTCCCCCACACCCGGGCCAGCAGGGCGCCGGTGTCCTCGGCCCCCTGGCGGCCCACGATCGCCACCTCCCTGACCCTGGCCAGGGCGAAGTCGGCCGCCCCGAGGGCGTGCCCGAACCCGGTCGGGGCCCGGCCGAGCACCCCGAGCACGGGCCGCAGGGCGGACAGGCCGGCCTGCTCGGCGTCCTGGTCGCCGGTGAGCCGGCCCAGGCGCTGGAGCACCTCGGCGGCGACCGACGAGCCGGCCGGGACGGCGTTGTCGAACAGCTCCCGGGGCCGCACCACCAGCTGCTCGGCGTCGCGGCCGGTCTGGTAGAAGCCGTCGCCGCCGGGGTCGGCGAACAGCTCGACCATGGCCGCGGCCAGCCGCCGGGCCTCGCGCAGCCAGCGCAGGTCGAAGGTGGTCTCGTACAGGGTCAGGCAGGCCTCGGCCACACAGGCGTAGTCGTCCAGGTAGCCGGGGCCGCCCTTGCGGCCCTCGCGCCAGGAGCGCAGCAGCCGCCCCTTCACGCCGGACAGGGCCTCCAGGACGAAGCGGGCCGCGGCCAGGGCGGCGTCGGTGTAGCGGGGCTCGCCGAAGCTGCGGCCGGCCTCGGCCAGGGCCGAGATCGCCAGGCCGTTCCAGGCGGCCAGGACCTTGTCGTCGGTGGCCGGGTGGACCCGGGCCTCGCGGGCCTCGAACAGCCGCGCCACGGCCTCGTCGACCTGGGCCTGGAGCTCGGGGTCGGCCGGCCGGGGGGTCCAGAGGACGCATGCGCCCTCCCAGTTGCCCTCGGGGCTGGCCCCGAGGTGGCGGGCGACGTCCTCGCCGGCGATCGCGACCAGCTCGTCCCAGGACCAGACGAAGAACTTGCCCTCGACCCCCTCGGAGTCGGCGTCCTGGGAGGAGAAGAACCCGCCCGAGGGGTGGCGCAGCTCGCGCAGCAGGTAGTCGGCGGTACGGGTGGCCACCCGCCGGTACCGGTCGTCGCCGGTGCGCTGCCAGGCGTGGGTGTAGAGCCGGACCAGCTGGGCGTTGTCGTAGAGCATCTTCTCGAAGTGCGGGACCAGCCAGCGCCCGTCGGTCGAGTAGCGGTGGAAGCCGCCCCCGACCTGGTCGAAGATGCCCCCGGCGGCCATCTTGTCGAGGGTGAGGCGGGCCATGTCCAGCGCCCCCGGGTACCCGCGCAGCGAGCAGCGGAGCAGGAACTCACAGGTCATCGGCTGGGGGAACTTGGGCGCCGGCCCGAACCCGCCCCAGTTCGGGTCGAACGCCGACCGGAGCCCGTCGAAGGCCTGGCGGAGGATCCCCTCCTCCAGCTCGGCCTGGCCGTCGGCGCCGCCGAGGGCGCCCGCCTGGGCGGCCAGCACCTGGACGACCTGCTCGCCCTGGTGGCGGGCGTCGTCACGCCGGTTGTCCCAGGCGTCGGCGACCGCGGCCAGGACCCGGCGGAAGCTGGGCATGCCCGGCCGGTCGACCTTGGGATAGTAGGTGCCGGCGTAGAACGGGCTGCCCTCGGGGGTCAGGAACACCGTCATCGGCCAGCCGCCGTGGCCGGTCATGGCCTGGACGGCGTCCATGTAGATGCCGTCCAGGTCGGGCCGCTCCTCGCGGTCGACCTTGACGCAGACGAACTGCTCGTTCATCTGGGCGGCCGTGCCGGGGTCCTCGAACGACTCGTGCGCCATCACGTGGCACCAGTGGCAGGCCGCGTACCCGATCGAGAGCAGGATCGGCTTGTCCTCGGCCCGGGCCCGCTCCAGGGCCTCGGGGCCCCACGGGTACCAGTCGACCGGGTTGTGGGCGTGCTGGAGCAGGTAGGGGCTGGTCTCGCCGATCAGGCGATTTGGGGCAGGCTGCGAGGTCATCGGCTCAGTGTAGGCTCGGGCGGCGAGCCAGCGGATCGAGGAGGACGCCGTGGACGAACGGGCCGTCGCGGCCTGGCTGGACGGCTACAGCCAGGCCTGGGGCACCTACGACCCCACCCAGATCGGGGCGCTGTTCAGCGAGGACGCCGAATACCACTACGACCCGTTCCAGCAGCCGGTCCGCGGGCGCGACGCGATCGTCGCCGACTGGCTGAAGGACCGCGACGAGGCCGGCACCTTCGAGGGCCGCTACCGCCCGGTCCTGGTCGCCGGGGACCGGGCGGTGGCCAGGGGCTACAGCCGCTACTTCGACACCAACGGCGCCGTCCGCGACGAGTACGACAACCTGTTCCTG
>DASZON010000241.1:0-1721 GCA_035550755.1 Actinomycetota bacterium
CTCCACCGGGGTAAAACCCTTCTCAATGAAAAACGCGGTAATAAACCCCCAGGCGATGAACGCGGCAATGTTCGGCATAATCATCCCCGACAAAAACGTGCCGAACTTCTGCACCGCCACCCGCGCACTGCCCGCCCTGCCGGTGCTCGGTGTGTCCGCTCCAACTCCGGCGTTCGCAGCCATGTATGCCTCCGGGGGGGCCGAGCGGCGAGCAAGACTGCCGACGTGCTCACCGCGCTCCGTCGCGACAGGTCGCCTGCCGCGCTCATGGTACGGTTTGCCTGCACTTCCGGTCCAGCGCAAGGGAGCCGGACACAAGTGAGAGTTGTCCGCTTCCATGCGCCCCGAAACGTCCGCGTCGAGGACGCCCCCGAGCCCGTGGCCGGCCCCGGCGAGCTGGTCATCCGGGTCCGCAACTGCTCGATCTGCGGGACCGACGCCAAGATCTGGAGCTCCGGCCATCCCGACCTGCGCCCGCCCCGGGTCCTCGGCCACGAGGTCGCCGGCGAGGTCGTCGAGGCCGGCGAGGGCACGGCCGGGTGGGCGGTGGGCGACCGGGTCCAGGTGATCGCGGCCATCCCCGACGGCACCTGCCACGAGTGCCGGCAGGGCTGGCCGAGCGTCTGCCCCAACCAGGAGCGGATCGGCTACCGCTACGACGGCGGCTTCGCCGAGCTGATGCGGGTTCCGGCCAAGGTGCTGGCCGTCGACGGGGTCAACCGCATCCCCGAGGGGCTGTCGTTCGCCGAAGCGTCGGTGGCCGAGCCCCTGAGCTGCGTCATCAACGGCCAGGAGCAGGCCCGGGTCGGCCGCGGCCAGACCGTGGTCGTGGTCGGGGCCGGGCCGATCGGCTGTCTGCACGTGCGGCTGGCCAGGGCCAGGGGGGCGGCCCGGGTGTTCCTGGTCGAGCTGAACCGCCAGCGCCTGGAGCTGGCCGCCGGCCTGGTCGCGCCCGACGAGGCCATCGGGGCCGACGGCGCCGGCACCGTTGGGGCGGTCCGCGAGCTGACCGGCGGCCGCGGGGCCGACGTCGTGGTCGTGGCCAACGGCTCCGGCCAGGCCCAGGAGGACGCCCTGGCCATGGCCGCCCGGCGGGGCACGGTCAGCTTCTTCGGCGGCCTGCCCAAGGACCGCCCGACCATCACCCTGGACTCGAACGTCGTCCACTACCGCGAGGTCGGGATCGTCGGCGCCAACGGCTCCAGCCCCGCCCACAACCACCAGGCCCTGGCCCTGATCGCCGCCGGGTCGGTGCCGGTGGCCGACCTGATCACCCACCGGGTGCCGCTGGAGGCGACGGTCGAGGGCATCCACACCGTCACCAGGGGCGAGGCCATCAAGGTGACGATGGAGGCCTGAGCCCCGGGGCTCAGTCGAGCGGGGTCACATAGGCCGCGGACAGGCCCCCGTCGACCAGGAAGGTGCTGGCGGTGACGTAGCTGGCGTCGTCGGAGGCGAGGAAGCAGGCGGCGGCGGCGATCTCGGCCGCCTCGGCGAACCGGCCCATGGGCAGGTGGACCAGCCGGCGGGCCGCCTTCTCCTGGTCCTTGGCGAACAGCTCCTGGAGCAGGGGGGTGTTCACCGGCCCCGGGCAGAGGGCGTTGACCCGCACGTTGCGGCGCCCGAACTCGACCCCGAGCTCGCGCGACAGGGCGAGCACGCCACCCTTGGACGCGGTGTAGGAGATCTGCGAGGTCGCCGCCCCCATCACGGCCACGAAC
>DASZON010000242.1:0-4966 GCA_035550755.1 Actinomycetota bacterium
GGGCTGCTGGTCAACCCCTGGGGGGTGCGGGTGCTCGGGTACGCCCTCTCGCTCCCCACCAACCGGGCGGTCACCAGGATCGTCACCGAGTGGGGGCCGACCAACCCCCGCCAGCTCACCGGAATCCTGGTCGTGGGCGCGATCGGCCTGCTGGTGGTCGCCCTGGTGCGGGCGCCCGCACCAGGCCGTGCGCCCGAGCAGCTGCTCCGGATGGCGTTGCTGGGCGGGCTCGCCCTGTGGGCGGTGCGGGGGGTCGCCTGGTTCGGGCTCGCCCTGCCGGTGGCCCTGTCCGCCCTGGCCCGGGAGCGACCGCCCCGACCCGCCGCCGGCGACCGCGGCACGCCGGTGGTCAGCGCGCTGGTGCTGGGGGTCCTGGCGGTGGCGCTGGTGGCGGCCGCGCCGCCGCTGGGGCGCACCCTGTTCGGCCCCCGCCCGGAGATGAGCTTCGCACCCGTTGCCACGGCCGACTGGCTGGCCGCCAACCCCCAGCCCGGCCGGATGCTCAACTACCAGCCGTGGGGCTCCTACCTCGAGTTCCGGCTCGGGCCGGAGGTCCAGGTGGCGTTCGACTCCCGGGTCGAGCTGCCGCCCGAGGAGCGCTGGGACCAGTACCTGGCCGTGCTCACCGGCCGGTGGGACAGCGAGCGGCTGCTGGACGACTGGGCGATCGGCCACGTGGTCCTGAGCCGGCGGTCGACGCCGGCCCTGGCCGAGCTCCTGGAGCGGTCGGGCCGCTGGCGGGTGGCGTTCGCGAGCGGCGACCAGCGGGTGTACGTGCGGGTCTGAGGCGGGGCGGGGTGGCCGTTGGGCGGTGGGCGATGGGGCCCCCTGTGGGGACCTTGGGGCCGCGCGGCCCTAGTCGTCCTCTTCCAGGGCCCTGAGCTGGCCCTTGAGGTGGCGCAGGAGGACCGCGGTGCGCAGCGAGGCCGCCGCGGCGTCGGCGAAGCCCATCAGGACCTCGATCTCGGTGTCGCTGAACACCTCGGTCGGGAGCCCGGTCTGGCTGCGGTTGCGGCCGGCCATCAGCACCCCGAAGCCGAGCCGCTCGTGCACCAGCGGCACCATCACCAGGGTCTCGGCACGGCTCCCGGGGATCCCGGCGAGGGCCCCGCGGACGCGGTCGGTGTCCTCGATCAGCCCGACCCCGGCCCGGAACAGCTCGCGCATCACGTCGCGGCTGTACTCGACGCTGAGGCGCCGCTCGGCCGGGGTGAGCCCGACCCCGCCCGACACCTCCATGATCCCCTCGCCGTTGTCCAGCAGCAGCACGACCACGTCGGCCCGGACCCGCCTGGCCGTCTCGGCGGCGGCGATCTGGGGCAGGTCACGCTCGTAGAACTCGAGCGGCTGCCCGCCGAGGGCCTCGGTCACGCTCTCGATCGACTGGGTCAGCCGGTCGAAGTCGGCCAGCGGCGCCGGAGCGTCCGGCGCGGCGGCCTCCCGCTCGGTCTGCTCGGGCCGCTTGGGCGCCGTGAACCGCAGCAGGTTCCGGGCCCGCCGCCCACGGGGCTTCTGTTCCTGCGCTCGTTCCCCCCCGCCGACGGTGGCCGCTCCGGCCGCCGTGGCCGCCGCCGGCGGGATGAGCCCAGGCGGCCGCGCCGGCGTCCCCGGGGTTGGCCCGGTGGTCGCGTCGGCCACCTCAGCGGCCGCATGTAGCACCTCGGGCGCCTCTGGGGGCACGCGCCGGGGGGCGGCGTCGGGACGGGAAGCGGCGGCCGGGCCAGAAGCATCGGCGGGGCGAGGAGTGTCGTCGGGGCCAGGAGCATCGGACGGGCGGGAAGCGGTTTCGGGGCGGGAAGCGGCGGCCGGGCGCGCGGCGGTGTCGGGACGGGTGGTGGCCGCCGGGGCCTCCCGCTCGTGCGCCGGGGGAACGGCCGGTGCGGCGGCCGGGGCTCCGGGCTGGGCGGTCCGCTCGGCCGCCGATGCGGCGGCAGGTCGAGCCGGTGCGGTCCGCTCGGCTGGCGCTGGACCGGCGGGACGCGCGGGTGCGGCCCGCTCGGCCGGCAGTGGCGCGGCGGGACGCGCGGGGGTGATCGGCTCGGCCGGCGCTGGAGCGGCCGGACGTGCGGGTCTGGTCCCCTTGGCCGATGCAACGCCGGCGGGCGTCGCCGGGGCCGCTGACCCGCTTGGGTTCGCCTCATCAGCCGGTGCGGAAGCGGCCGCTGACCCGCTTGGGTTCGCCTCATCAGCGGGTGCGGAAGCGGCTGCGGGACGGATCTGGTTCGCCTCATCAGCGGGTGCGGAAGCGGCTGCGGGACCGTTCCGGGCCGCCTCCTCAGCCGCCTTCTCGGCGGACGCCGGCTCGGCGGCGGGACCGTTCCGGGCTGCCTCGGCGGGTGCCGACGCGGCGGCAGGACGGATCTGGGTCGTCGGCTCGGCCGGGGCTGGCGGGGCGGGACGCGGACGGGTGGCGCGCTCGACCGGCTCTGGACCGGTCGCGGCCGGGCTGGCCTCGGTGGTCCGCTCGGCCGGCGACGGCGGCTCGCCGGCGGGAGGAGACTCGGCGGCCGGCTGCTGGCGGCGGGGCGCGTCGCCCTCCCCCACCCGACCCCCGCCAGTCGACGGCGCCGAGGGCGCCCGGGGCGGCACGGACGGGCTGTAGCCCGGTGGCAGCCCGCCCTGCCTCGACCGGCGCGCCGGCCGCCGGCCCGGGGCGGCCCGCTTGCGGCTTGGGGAGGGGGCCCGGTCGCGGGCCCCCTCCGTCGTCGCCGCCTCGACCGCCGCCGAGTCGCCGGGCGCTCCGGACGCTGTCGCGCGGGCCTGGTCCTCCGCCGCATCGTTGTCCCCAGCCGCCGCGGCCGCGGTCCCGGCGTCGGGAGCTTCGACGCCGGCGGACGGGGCGGCGACCTCGGTGTCCGGCTGGTCAGGGGCCTCGGGGCGGGCCTCCTCGTCGGCAGGAGCCTGCTCGGCAGGCCCGACCTCCTCGGCGGCCGGGACCTGGTCCTGGCGAACCGGCCGCGGCGCGGGCTCGGGGGCCGCGGCAGGCGGGGTCGGCGGCTCAGCCGCCGGCCGGGCAGGACGGTCGGGCCGGGCCGTCGACGGTTCGGCCGGGGCGGTGGGCGCGAGATCCGCCCGAGCCGGCTGGGGGGCGCTGAGCTGGGCCGGTCGAGACGTCGGCGTGGCCGCCGGCTGCTCTCGGAGGTCCTCCTGCGCGGGTCGGGCCTCCGGCTTGGACTCGGTCTTCGACTCGGACCCGACCCCCGTCTTGGGCTCAGCCTCCGGCTTGGACCCGGCCGGTGGCGGCCAGGCGGGGAGGTCGGGTTCGGGTGGCGGCGGGGTGTCGGGTGGGGCTGGGGCGGGTTCGAAGGCTGGGACCGATGGCGAGCGGACATCCTCCGGTGTCGCCGAGGCTTCGGGCTCGGACTCGGGCCTGCGGCCGCCGAACCGCCCGGTGAGGCGGCGCAGCAGCGACGGCCGCTCGGCGTCGGTCCCAGCGGCCGGGGCCGGCTGCTCCGACGCGGCGGCCGCGGGACGCGCCGGATCCGCCGACCGCGACCCCGCCCGGTCCGGGGCAGGGCCGCTCGCCGGGGCCGGGGCGGATGCGGCGGGATCCCTGGTCGAGGACGGCTTGGAGGGGGCGTCGGCCGGCCCGCTCCCCGTGGGTGCGGCGGACCGCCGGGGCACCGCGCTCCCCGCCGGCGGGCGGGTGGGCCGGATGACACGCCGCTTGGCCGCCGAACCTGTGCCAGGTCCTCCGGAGCCAGGCCGGGACGGCTCCGCTCGGGCGGAACCCGCCTCCGAGGGACCGGGGCCGGTGCCGCTTGGACGCCCCGGTTCCCGCGGCGGTCGCGGCGCGGCCGGGGGTTCGGCCGAACGGCGTGGGAGCGCTCCCCAGCGCCGGCTCTCCGGATCGCGCGGGCGATCCTCCTCCGGCGACGGCGGTTCCCGCGACGCAGCCGCGGGCCGGTCCGGCGGGCGGGACTCGGGGCCGGCGGCCGCGGCGCCGTGGGTGAGCGGTTCGCCGGCCGGCCCCGGCCCCTCGGCTGGCGGTCCCGGCGGGGCGTCGGTCGCCTGCTCCCCGCCGCCCGGGTCGGACGGGATGGCGGTGGCCGGGCCGTAGCGGCGACCTCGCCACTTCCAGGTCGAAGCGTCGGCGGCAGCCCGGCCCGGTCCGGTGTCCCCCGCCTGTTCCTCCGCGTCCCCCGTGGCTGCCGGAGCCCCCGAGGGCGTGGTCGCGCCCGACCCCGCCGGAGCGCCCGTCCCGAACGGCTCCCGGCGCTCAGCCGCTCCCGGACGCTCCGGGTCGCCCACGGCCCCGCCCTGATCCCACTCGGACGCGGAGGTCCCTGGCTCGTCGCGGCTGACCCAGCTCGGATCCGTGGTCACCAGGTGCCACAGCTCGACGATCTCGAACGGCCGCTGCACCATCGTGTACGGGTGCCTGGTGGGGACCGCCGCCGGGTCGTCGTACGGGTCGAGGACCAGCACCAGGCGGCCGCCGAAGCTGGAACGGACCAGGTCGATTGCCTGCTTGCGGCGGGAGGGGGGCAGGTCGATGACGACGGCGTCGATCCCCTCGGCGGGCATGGCCGACCAGTCCTGGACGTTCTGGATCTCGGTGACCTGGCCGGTGCCGTAGAGCAGCGCTCGAAGCGCGAGCCCCAACGAGGGGTCGCGTCGGAGAAGCACGACATGGCGGGACACTGGCTGGTTCCTACCTGGTGAAGACGTCGGCGATGCGCATGATGGCCGGACCGAGGATCACAACGAACAGCGCTGGGAAGATACAGAAGAGTACGGGGAAGAGGACCTTGATGGGAACCTTCATCGCCCGTTCCTCGGCCAGCTGACGGCGTTTGACCCGCATGTCCTTTGCCTGGATACGCAGCACGTTGGCCACCGAAACCCCGAAGATGTCGGCCTGGACCATCGCCAGCACGAAAGCGCGCAGCTCAGGGACGTTGGACCGCTCGGCCAGGTTGCGCATGGCCTCGTTGCGGCTCCGGCCCAGCTGGACCTCCTGGAG
>DASZON010000243.1:0-8816 GCA_035550755.1 Actinomycetota bacterium
GGCGGGCTGCACCGCAGCGGCACCACCCCGCTGGCCCGCTGCCTGGCCGAGCACCCCCAGGTCAGCGGGTTCTCGGGCACCGGGGTGGAGGAGGACGAGGGCCAGCACCTCCAGGACGTCTACCCGCCGGCCCGGGCCCACGGCGGCCCGGGCCGGTTCGCCCTGGCCCCGGCGGCCCACCTCACCGAGGCCTCGCCCCTGCTGGCCCCGGACACCGCCGAGCGGCTGCTGGCCCGCTGGCGGCCCCACTGGGACCTGTCGCGGCCGGTGCTGGTCGAGAAGTCCCCGCCCAACCTGGTCATGTCCCGGTTCCTGCAGGCCGCCTTCGCCGACGCCCGCTTCGTGATGGTGGTCCGGCACCCGGCGATCGTCAGCCTGTCGACCCGCAAGTGGGCCCGGCTGCGCTCGCTGGGCGCCCTGCTCGAGCACTGGTTCGCCGCCCACCGGACCTTCGAGGAGGACGCCGCCCACCTCCGCCACCTGCTGGTGGTCAAGTACGAGCGCCTGGTCGCCGACCCGTCCGCGACCCTGGCTGGGATCGCCGAGTTCCTGGAGCTGGACGGCGAGATCCCGGCCGGCGGCATCGACACCCGCCGCAGCGCCACCTACGAGCGCCAGTGGGCCGAGCTCGCCTCCGGCGGCCCCTGGCGCCGCGAGCGGTTCCGGTCCCTGTGCCGCCGCTACGAGGCGGCGGCCGCCCACTTCGGCTACAGCCTGGTCGACCTCGACCGGGCCGACCCGTTCCCGGTGGGCTCGACCTCGGCCAGCTGATCCGGCCCGGGGCCGGAGCAGACAAGGGGCCGGCCCCGGTCGGGGCCGGCCCCCACGGTCGTGGAACCGCCTGCTCGGGACGGGCTACGCGGCCCCGGAGAACTGCGCCACGCCCTGGTGGGCGGCGCCGTTGATGGTGGTGAACTCGCCGCCGAAGGCGACCCGGGAGCTGGTGATGGCGGCCCCGAAGGCGCCGAAGACGCCGTTGGCGTCCGGGTTCCAGGACAGCAGGCCGCCGGAGGAGCTCAGGGCGGCCAGATGGCCGCGGGGCGAGCCGCCGACGGTGGTGAAGTGCCCGCCGATGTACAGGGTCGAGGAGACGATGGCCAGGGCCTCGACGTCGCCGTTGGTGGCCTTGTTCCACACCGGGGTGCCGCCGGAGGTCGGGCCGTAGGCCTGGGCGTAGCCGCCCGCCCCGCGCCCGCCGGCGAACACCGTGTTGCCCGAGGCCGAGACGGTGAGCTCGTCGACGACGTCGGCGGTGGAGGCCGGGCTCCAGGAGCGCAGGGTGCCGATGCCGCTCGACACCGCGGCCGCGTTGCGGCGGGAGTGGCCGTTGACCAGGGCGAAGTCCCCGCCGACGTAGAGGGTCTGGTTGTTGGGGGAGATGGCCAGGGTCAGCACGGTGGCGAAGTTGCCGGCACCGTTGGAGAAGCTCGGCTTGAGGCTGGTCAGGTTGGCGCTGGTGGCGTTGAAGGACGCCAGGCGGCTCCGGCCGGCGCCGGCGGCGGAGCTGAAGTCGCCGCCCACGTACACGGTCGAGCCGGTGGTGGAGGTGGTGATCGCCTTGACCTGGTCGTTGACGTACGGGTTCCAGCCGAAGGCGGCGCCGCTGCTCGGGCTGAGCGCGGCCACCCGCGAGCGGGCCGCCCCACCGACGGCGGTGAAGTCCCCGCCCACGTACACCCGGGTCCCGGCGGGGGAGACCTTCATCGCCCGCACCACGTTGTTGGCGTTGGGGTTCCAGCCGAGCAGCGCCCCGTTGCTCGCGTTGCAGGCGGCCAGGCGGTTACGAGTCTGGCCGTTCACCTGGGTGAAGCTGCCGCCCAGGTAGATGGTCCCGCCCAGGTAGACGACGGCGTTGACCCGGCCGTTGGTCTGGCACATCGGATCAGGGTTGGTGCTGACGATCGCCCCCGCCCGCGGCGTGACGGTCAACGACAGGGCCAGCGCGGCCACGGCGGCCACGACGAGCGCCAGCACCGGGAGCCGGCGCATCCGGACGGTCATGGGTTGATGCCCCCCTTTGCCTTCTTCGGGCGTTCGGCCGGCGCGGAGCCTACGCAGCCGGGCCGGAGGATGCCAATCGGTCACGGAGGGCCTCCAGGTGCTCGCCGGGGACGGTGACGTTGCCGCCGGTGCCGGTGCCGACGCGGACGTCCGGCTTGTGGCGGCCGTGGTAGTCGGACCCGCCGGTGGCCAGCAGGCCACGCCGGGCCACCAGGGCGCCGAGGGACCGGCGCAGCCCGGCGTCGTGCTGGGAGTGCCAGACCTCGAGCCCGTCGACCCCGGCCTCCAGGGCCTCGGCGACGACCCGGTCGCGCTCGTCGGCGGCGAGCCGGCCCGGGTGGGCGAGCACGGCCACCCCACCGGCCTTGGCGGCCAGGGCGACGGCGTCGGTGACCGAGACACTGGGGGCGGGCACGTAGGCGGGCCGTCCCGACGACAGGTAGCGGTCGAACGCCTCGGCCACCCCGGCCACCGCCCCCCGGGCGATCAGGGCCCTGGCGAAGTGGGCCCGCGACAGGGCGCAGTCACCGGCCACGGCGGCGGCGTCGTCGTAGCCGACCCCGGTGAGGCGCTCCAGCCGCTCGCCGATGGCCCGGTTGCGCTCGTCCCGGCCCCGCCGGGCGACCCCGACGGCGTCGGCCAGGTCGGGCTCGAGCAGCCCTTCGCCGTACAGCAGCACGTGGACCACCCGGTCGCCGACGGTGGCCGAGAGCTCGCAGCCGGCCAGCACCTCGACCCCCAGGCGCGCCCCGGCGGCCCGGGTCGCGGCCACCGCCTCCACGGTGTCGTGGTCGGTCACGGCCAGCACCTCGACCCCGGCCGCGGCGGCGGCCGCGACCAGCTCGTCCGGCCGGTCGCTGCCGTCGCTGGCCAGGGTGTGGGCGTGCAGGTCGATCATGGCTAGCGGTCGGCGGGAGCGATCAGCCGGTTGGCCTCCAGCCAGGCGAGCACCTGGTGGACCGAGTCGTCGACGCTCTCGGCCTCGGTGTGCAGGGTGATCTCGGGCGCCAGCGGGGCCTCGTACGGGTCGGAGACGCCGGTGAAGTTCTTGATCTCGCCGGCCAGGGCCTTGGCGTACAGCCCCTTGACGTCGCGCTCGGCGCAGGTCGAGACGGGCGCGGCCACGTGGACCTCGACGAAGTTGTCGACCGCGGTCCGGACCCGGCCGCGGGCCTCCCGGTAGGGGGAGATGGCCGCCACCAGCACGGCCACCCCGTGCTTGGACAGCTTGCCGGCGACGTAGCCGATGCGGGCGATGTTGGTGTCGCGGTCCTCCCGGCTGAAGCCGAGACCCTGGCAGAGGTTGGTGCGGACCTCGTCCCCGTCGAGCAGCTCGACCCGGTGGCCGCGCTCGGCCAGGGCGGGGCCGAGCTTGGCCGCGACGGTCGACTTGCCCGCGCCGGACAGGCCGGTGAGCCAGAGCACGAAGCCGGTCTCGTTGGTCATGGGAGCTGGTGCCTTTCGTCGGGTGGTGGAGCGGGCGGGGTGTCAGGCCCGGTAGGCCTCGATCAGCAGCTCGGCGACCTCGGCCCGGGAGAACTCGGGCGGCGGCAGCTCGCCGGCGGAGAGCATGGCCCGGACCTGGGTGCCGGAGAGGGCGACGTGGTCGCTGTCGGGATGAGGGCAGGTCTTGCCGGTGGCCATGGCCAGGCAGCGCCGGCAGTAGAAGGCGTTGTCGAAGCGGAGCGGGGTGATGCCCAGGTCCTCGGCGGGCAGGGACGAGATCAGCTCCTGGGCCTCGAAGGTGCCGTAGTAGCTGCCCACCCCGGCGTGGTCGCGGCCGACGATGAAGTGGGTGCAGCCGTAGTTCTTGCGGACCAGGGCATGCAGCACGGCCTCGCGGGGCCCGGCGTAGCGCATGGGCGCGACCAGGGCGGCCAGCAGGACCCGCGACGGCGGGAAGTAGCCGAGCACCGCCTCGTAGGCGCGCATGCGCACCTCGGCGGGCACGTCGCCCTCCTTGGTCGGGCCGACCAGCGGGTGCAGCAGCAGCCCGTCGACCATCTCGAGCGCGCACTTCATCAGGTACTCGTGCGCCCGGTGGACCGGGTTGCGGGTCTGGAAGCCGACCACGCTGGTCCAGCCCCGCTCGGCGAAGGCGGCCCTGGTCTCGGCCGGGGTGAGCGCCCGCGAGCCGACCGGCCCGGTGAGGGGCTCGACCACGGCCTGGATCGGCCCGGCCACGGCCCGGGTCGGGGAGCCGAGCACCCGGGCCACACCGGGATGGTCGGGGTCGCCGGTGCCGTAGACCAGCTCGGCCTCGGCCTGGCGGTCGCGCTCGAACACCTCGGTGACCTCGAGCACGCCCAGCAGCCCGCCCTGTTCGTCGCGCAGGGCCAGGCGGCCGGAGTCGACCCGGACCCCGTCGGGGATGCCGAGGCAGACCGGGATGGGCCACAGGGTGCCGTCGGGCAGGCGCATCTGCTCGGTGACCGACTCGTGCTCCTTGGCCCCCATGAAGCCGGCCAGGGGGCTGTAGGCGCCGGTGGCCAGCGCGCGCAGGTCGGCCGCCTCGGCCGCGGTCAGCGGCAGGGATGGCAGCGGGCCGGACGCACACGCGGCCGCCTCCTCGGCGTCGAGGCGCCGGTCGACGAGCTGCCCGCCGTGCGGCAGGCCGCCGCGCGGTCCGGTCAACGTCTGCTCGCTGATCGTCACAGTTGCTGCTCCTCCAGGTGGTGGTGGCGGTTCAGTTGTCCATCCCGGCGGCGCCGGGGGTGAGCTCGAGCTCCATCGAGCGCTGCATGGCGAAGGTGGCGGCCTCCAGCTTGGAGTGCATGCCGAGCTTCTCGAGGATGTTCTGGATGTGGGTGCGGACGGTGTGCTGGCTGATGAACAGGTCCCGGCCGATGCGGGCGTTGTCCCAGCCCTTGCTGAGCAGGGCGAGCACCTGGCGCTCGCGGGGCGAGAGGCGCGACAGCGGCGAGTCGGCGGTGCGGTCCCTGGCCACCATGCGCCGGGCCAGCTCCAGCAGCATGCCCCGGGGCACGGCGCCCTCGCCCTCGAGGACCGCCCCGGCGACCCGCAGGACCGTGCTGGCGCCGTAGGTCTTGCCAACCACGCCGGCCGCCCCGGCCCGGATCGCGGACAGCAGCAGGTCGGCGTCGTGGTCGTCGCCGAGGACGATCACCCGCGCCTCCGGGCAGGCCTCGAGCATCCGCGCGACCAGGGTGGGCGAGCCCTCCAGCCCGAGGGCGGCGTCGACCAGCACCAGGTCGGGCCGGAGGCTGGACACATGGGTGAAGGCGTCCTCGGCCGACGAGCAGCGACCGATCACCTGGTGGACGTCGTCGCGAGAGAACAACGCCTCCAGGGCCTCGTTGAACAGCGGCTGCGAATCCGCAAGGAGCACCCGTGCCATGACCATCCTGTCTTCCGAGCGAGCTCTGGCGAACCTTCCGGCTGCCTACTGTGGCTGATCCGCTCGGCTCTGCCCTGGTACAGCCGCAGTAAGTCGCCCTACGACAGTCGACGCCAGTTGCCCTTCGCTGAAGGGTCGTTCGCGACCTATCAGGGGGCTCGCCGGCAATTGTCCGTCCACTGCGTCCGGATCCGGACGGGCCATTCATGCAGCCGTACCATCACTAATCAGTTCTTCAGATGGGCAGCTTGTCCCCTGCGAAGTACGTTGACGGCCCACAGGTAGCGACAGGGGGACTACTTCAGTGGCATCAGCGTGTCGGCCGGCACGCGCGCCTGGGGCTGCGCGCGCCAAGCTGGACGGGGGGAAGCCTACGCCGGACCATGTCGCCATGCTCGCCCACGAGCTGCGCCGTCGGATGGCCGCGGTGCGGGTCGCCGGCGAGGCCGTTGCCCTGCAGCGAGAGCGGGGCGCCGACCCCACGGCCATGCTGGAGCTGCTCCTGGCCGAGGTCGCCGACCTCGACCGGCTGGCCACAGAGGTCCTCGGCGACCCCGCCGCGGCCGCGCCCGCCGACGACCAGGCACCCGACGTGGCCGCGGCCGTGCAGGCGGCCGCCCGGACGGTGGCCATGGCCCGGGGGGCGACCGTCCGCGTCCAGGCCGGCGCCCAGGCCGAGGTCGGAGCCAGCCCGGCCATGCTCCGCCAGGCCATCGAGAACCTGATCGACAACGCGGCCGTCCACGGCGGGCCCGGCGGGGTCGAGGTCGACGTCCGCCCCGACCCGGCCGCGGGCCAGGTCGAGGTCGTGGTCGCCGACCGCGGCCGGCGAGCCGCCGAGGCCCCCAGCGGGCACGGCATCGGGCTGTTCGTGGTCCGCCGGTTCCTGGAGGAGGCCGGCGGTCACGCCTGGGTGGCCGAGCGCGACGGCGGCGGGACCATGGTGGGGCTGCGCCTGCCGATGGCACCGGTCGGCGGACCGGACCCGCTGGACACGGCCGTGAACACCTGATCGGCGCCTCTCGGGGGGGAGCGGCAATGCGGCAACCGGTCCGGGTCGTCCTGGCCGACGACCACGACGCGTTCGTCGAGGGCCTCGGCATGGTGCTGTCGGCCGAGGACGACCTGGAGGTCGTGGCCCTGGCCGGCGACGGCGCCTCGGCGCTGCAGGCGGTCCTCACCCACCATCCCGACGTGCTGGTGGTCGACACCCAGATGCCCGGCCCGGCCGTCACCGAGCTGGTCCGCCTGGTCGGCCAGGCCGACCCGGCCACCCGGGTGCTGCTGCTGTCCGAGGACGCCCGCCTCGAGCCCTCGACCGGGCCCGACCCCGGGGGCCCGGCCGGCATGACCCGGGCCGTGTCGGCCCGCGAGCTGGCCGAGGCCATCCGGACTGTGGCCGCCGGCTACCGGCTGGTCGCCACCGAGCGCGAGGGCGGCCCGGCGCCCGAAGGGCCCCCCGACGCCGACGACCGCCCGGAGCCGTCCGAACGCGACCTGCACGCCGAGCTGCTGCTGCGCAGCCTGTCCGACCGCGAGCGCCAGATCCTGGGCCTGCTGGCCCGCGGCTACTCCAACCGCCGCATCGCCGAAGCCTGCTACCTGTCGCTCAACACCGTCCGCACCCACGTCCAGAACGTGCTGGTCAAGCTCGGCGTACACTCCAAGCTGGAAGCGGCCGCGCTGGCCGTGCGCCAGGGGCTGGTGCGGATCGAGGACCACCCCGGCTAGGCGCTCCAACCCGAGCCTGGAGGTCGTTGACGTCCGTGGGTGCCGGACCGCTCGATCGTCGCAACTTTCTCAAGGCCGGCGCCGGGGCCGTGGTCGCGGGGCTGGTGGCGTGGCGGTTCTGGCCCTGGCGGCGCGCCGCCGGCCCGGCCACCACACCCGCCGGGCCGGCGCCCGAACCGGTGCCACCCCCGGCCGGGCTGGCCGCCGTCGACCGCCTCCCCACCGACCGCACCCGGACCTGGCTGGGCCCGCCGTACTGGGCCAACCGGCTCCAGGACTGGCGGCTGCACCAGGGCCGCCTGGAGTGCGTGACCACCAGCGGGCCGATGCGCACCCGGACCGTGGCCGTGCTCACCCGCGAGCTGGTGGCCGGCGACACCCCGGCCCGGATCGGGGTCCGGACCGGCACCCTGGCCGCCGGCGAGGGGTTCTCGGGGTTCCTGGTCGGGGCCGGCGGCGGCAGGCTCGACCACCGGGCCGCCGCCCTCGTCCAGGGCGCCTCCGGCCAGGGCGGCGGCATCCTCTGCACCTTCGAGGCCGACGGCGGCGTCGGCTTCCGCGAGCACACCGACGAGGCCCGCCAGTTCGCCTACGCCCCCCTGGAGGGCACCGTCCACGCCGGCCAGCCCCGGCCCCGCGGCCTCGACGAGGACGTCGAGCTGGTCCTGGAGGTCACCCCGCGGGGCCGGGGCCGGTTCCGGCTCCGCCTCCAGGCCAGGGACGCCGACGGGAAGCCGCTGGCCTCGGCCCGCCTCGACGGGGTCGACGGGGCCGCCCTGACCGGCGGGATCGCCCTCGTCTCCTCCTCAAGCGACCCCGGCGGGGGCGCCCGCCACTGGTTCGCCGGGCTGGGCACGGCCGGGGCCAAGCTGGCCGAGCGGCCCGAGCGGGCCGAGGGCCCGGTGCTCGGCACCCTCTACAGCCTCAACGGCAAGGTCCTGAAGCTGTCCGCCCAGCTCCTCCCGGTGGGCGAGACCGACCCCGGCCAGGCGCGGCTCCAGGTCCGCCGCCCCGACGGCGGCTGGGCCGACCGGGCCACCGCCCCGCTCGGGCCCGGGTTCGCGGCCCTGTTCCGCCTGACCGACTGGGACGGCGCGGCCGAGCACCGCTACCGGGTCCTGTGGGGCGAGGGCACGGCCGAGGAGCAGGCCTTCGAGGGGACCGTGGCCGCCGACCCGGCCGCCGAGGGCGAGCTCCGGGTGGGGCTGCTCGACTGCACCATCCACAGCTACCGGCCCCTGAACGTGGGCAGCGACGTCCACGACCGCCTGGCCGGCTCCCCGGCCCTCGGGCTCTACACCGACGCCAACCTGTACTTCCCCTACGCCGAGCTGACCGACCGGCTGCGCCGCCAGCGCCCGCACCTGCTGGCCGCCGTGGGCGACCAGTACTACGAGCACCGGCCGACCACCAGGGAGCAGGGGCCGGAGCCGGTCCTGGACGTGCTCTACCGCTGGTACCTGTGGATGTGGTCGTTCCGGGACCTGACCCGGTCGCTGCCCACGGTGGTGCTGGTCGACGACCATGACGTCTACCACCCCAACCTGTGGGGCAACGGCGGGGTCGCCGCCCCCGGGGGTGACTACCGCCAGGGCGGCTACATCCACCCGGCGGCCTGGGTCAACCTGGTCCAGCGGGTCCAGACCGGCCACAACCCCGACCCCTACGACCCGGCCCCGGTGGCCCAGGGCATCGGCGTCTACTACGGCGCCTTCCGCTACGGCGG
>DASZON010000244.1:0-11830 GCA_035550755.1 Actinomycetota bacterium
GCCGAGGTCGGACCCGCCGAGGAACACCGGCGCGGTCTGGCCGCTGGTGCGGCTGGGCAGCGGGAAGGCGGCCAGGTCCTTCTCCAGCTTGGGGTTGCCCTGCTTGGGGTCGAGGATGACGCCCTTCTCCCAGCCGTTGGCCACGATCATGGCGATGTGGCCCTGGGCGAAGGCCTGGTCCTGCTTGAGCTCGTCACCCTGCTTGTCGGCCCGCGAGCAGCAGTCGACCAGCTCCTTGAGGGCGGTGAGGCCGGCCTGGGACTCGGCGCTGTCCAGGGTGCCGCGCCACTGGCCGTTCTCCTGGACGGCCACGTCGCCGCCGTGGTCCCACACGAACGGCAGGGCCGCATACCAGTACTTGCCGGGGAAGTAGAAGGCCGAGAACCGCTTGTCGCTGCCGAAGGTCGCCATCAGCTTGTCGGCGTCCGCCTTGAGCTCCTCCAGGCTGGTCGGGGTCGCCGAGACGCCGGCCTTGTCGAACATCGACTTGCGGTAGATGACGGCCCGGCTGCCGGCGTAGTACGGGGCGCAGACGAGCTTGCCGTCCATGGTGCAGGACTCGGTGAGCGACTGGAGCCAGCCCTGGTTGTTGTCGAACTCGCCCCGGCTGGCGGTCAGGTCCTGGAGGGCGCCGGCGGCGGCGTACTTCGAGACCAGGGTGTTGCCCAGCTCCATCACGTCCGGCGGGCTGGACCCGGCGAAGGCGGCGTCGAGCTTGGTGGTGATGTTGTTCCACTGCTGGAGCTCGACCTTGACGGTGTCGTTGGGGTGGGAGGTCTTCCACTCGGCGTTGACGGCGTCGACGACCGCCGGCGGGGCGCTGCCGGTCATCAGCCAGATGGTGAGGGTGCGGGGACCGGACTGGGCGCTCGACTTGTCGCCGTCGCCGGAGGAGCCTCCGCAGGCCGCCGCCACGAGGGCAAGGGCGAGAGCGAGGGCGAGGGTGGCGAGGGCGCGCCGGTGGCGCGGGCTGGGCATTGGCCTACCTCCTTGGGCTGGAACGGCCGAGGGCTGGTTGGGAGCGGCGGACCAGGTGGTCGCCGTGGACGACGGCGCCCTCGGCCACGGTGACCACCACCTTCAGGGCCGGGTCGAGCAACACCAGGTCGGCGTCCTTGCCCGGTTCCAGGCTGCCCTTGGCGTCGTCGACCCCGATCGCCTGGGCGGCGTTGCGGCTGGCCGCCGGCCACAGCTCGGCCAGGGGCCGGCCGGTGGCGGCCTGGAGGTTGTGGAGCGCCCGGTCGAGGGTGAGGACGCTGCCGGCCAGGGTCCCGTCGGCCAGGCGGATCGCCCCGTCCATGGAGAAGGCCGGCTGGTCCCCCACCGTGTAGGCCCCCTCGGGCAGCCCGGTGGCCCGGACGGCGTCGCTGACCAGGACCACGCCGGCAGGGCCCTTGGCCGCGAACAGCAGCCGCATGACCGCCGGGTGGACGTGGATGTTGTCGGCGACCAGCTCGCAGCGCAGCTCGGGCAAGGTCAGGGCGGCGCCGAGCATGCCCGGCTCGCGGTGGCCCAGGGGCGGCATGGCGTTGAAGGCGTGGGTGACGTGGCGGACGCCGTCCTCGACGGCCTGGACCGCCTGGTCGTAGGTGGCGTCGGTGTGGCCGGCGGACACGGTCACCCCCCTGGCCACCGCCTCGGCGATCAGCCAGCGGTTGGCCTCGAGCTCGGGGGCCACGACCAGGACCCTGGCCACCCCGGAGTCGAGGAAGCGGGCGGCCTCGGCCCGGTCGGCCGGCCGGATCAGGGCCGGGTCCTGGGCGCCGGCCTTGGCCGGGTTCAGGTAGGGGCCCTCCAGGTAGGCGCCGAGCACGGTCGCGCCACCCTCGACCGGGCCGGCGACCGCCCGGACCGCCTCCAGGGCGCGCTCGGTGTCGGGCCCGGTGGCCGTCATGGTGGCCGGCAGCCAGGCGGTGACCCCGTGGCCGGCGTAGAAGCGGGCCATCCGCCGCAGCCCGTCGGGGTCGGCGTCCAGCACGTCGGCTCCGACGGCCCCGTGGACGTGGAGGTCGATGAAGCCGGGCATGGCGACCAGGCCGTCGGCGGCCAGCAGGTCGGCTCCGGCCCCGGTCCCCGGGGGCGGCTCGCCCTGGCCCATGGCCGCGATCGTGCGGCCCTCGACGGCGATCCAGCCGAGCGGCCACTCCCCGCCCGGGGTCAGCACCCGGGCGCCGGTGACGAGCAGCCGCCCTCTCACCGGTGCCCCCGCGTGCGGGCCAGGTACGGGGCGAGCAGCTCGGCGTTGCGCTCGGCGGCCGGGACTCCGTCGAGGTTCTGGCTGGTCAGCACGAGGGGCGGGTGCCCCCGCTCGGCGAGCAGCTCGGCCACCCGGGCGCACAGGGCGGCGACCACGGCCGCGCCGACCACGGTGGTGAGCGGGCCGACCCGGTCCCCGGAGGCCAGGGTCAGGGCGGCGTCGCCGGCCGGGCAGCGGTTGTCGATGACCACGTCGGCCAGCTCGTGGAGCCTGGCCCCGGAGGAGTGGCGGGGGGCGGTGGCCTTGGCCTGCTCCAGGTTGGTCAGGGCGACCACCAGCAGCCCGCGCTCCCGGCAGCCGAGAGCGACCTCGACCGGGGCGGCGTTGACCCCGGAGTTGGAGGCGATCAGCACGACCTCGCCCTGGCGCAGGTCCTCGCCCTCGAGCAGCGTGGCCCCGCGGCCCTCGGTGCGCTCGGCCCGGGCCAGCTCCAGCCCGGTCGCCGGCGACAGGGCCGGGTCGAGAATCGGGTGCACGCAGGCCAGGCCGCCGGCCCGCACGTAGGCGTCGAGGCCGAGGAGCTGGGAGTGGCCGGCGCCGAACAGGTGGAGCATCCCGCCGGCGGCGACGCTGTCGGTGACCAGCCGGGCCGCCACCTCCAGCGCTCCGCCCTGGGTGGCGGCGACCTCGCCGAGCACCCGGCTCGCGGCGTCGACGTAGCGGTCGAGCATTCGCTTCCTCCCCCGGGGTCCCACCTGGTTCTCGCCGGCCGGTAGCTCTGGACGGTAAAGTGGCCTAGTCCAGTTGTCAAGCCTTCGGTAAACTTGTCGGCATGACGGCACGGCGGCGTGGGACCCAGGTCGAGGCGCTCCCCCGAGCGCTCTCGTACGCCCGGCCCAAGGGCGAGCAGCTCCAGGAGATCCTGGAGGGGGTGATCGCCGAGCTCCAGCCCGGAGCCCTGCTCCCTTCCGAGCGGCTGCTGGCCGACCGCTACGGGGTGGCCAGGGCGACCGTCACCCAGGCGGTGGAAGGGCTGGTCTCGCGGGGCCTGGTCTACCGGGTCCACGGCAGTGGCACCTTCGTGGCCGAGCCCAAGTTCCGCCAGCCCCTCACCCTGACCTCCTTCACCGAGGACATGCGGGCCAGGGGCATGACCCCGGGGTCGGTGGTGCGCAGCCAGGCGGTGGTCCCGGCCAGCGAGGTCGTGGCCCGCCACCTGGCCATGGTCCCGGGGAGCCCGGTGGTCCACCTGGAGCGGGTCCGGACCGCCGACGGCGAGCCCATGGCCCTGGAGCGCACCCACCTCCCGGCCCAGCGGCTCGCCGGCCTGGAGTCGGCCGACCTGCGCGACGCCTCCCTGTACGAGCTGCTGGAGCGCCGCTGGGGGGTGCGGGTGGCCGCGGCCGACCAGTGGGCCAGCGTGGTCCGGCTCACCGCCGAGGAGGCGGCCCTGCTCCAGGTCGCCGCCGACCAGCCGGCCCTGCTGTTCCAGCGCCTCACCCGCGACCCGGGCGGCGTCCCCATCGAGTATGTCCGCTCCCTCTATCGCGGCGACCGCTACGAGGTCCACACCCGCCTGGAGCGCCTCGGCGGCTAGCCAGGCCGCTCGGCGGCCGCCAGCCGCAGCATCCGGCGCAGGGCGACCGCGCTCGGCGGCCGCTCGGCCGGGTCCTTGGCCAGCAGCTGGCGGACGGTCCAGGACAGGGCCGGCGGCACGTCGGCGCGGCCGGCGGCCGGGTCGCCGGGCGTCTCCTCCAGATGGGCCCGCCCGGTGCGGAGGACGCTCCGGCCGGCGAACGGCAGCACGCCGGCCAGGCTCTGGTAGAGGACGCAGCCGAGGGCGTACAGGTCGCTCAGGGGGCTGGCCGGCTGGCTCCGGATGAGCTCGGGGGCCAGGTAGCCGACGGTCCCGAGCAGCTGCCCGGGCCGGGTCAGGACCGTCCAGGCCTGGTGCCTGGCCAGGCCGAAGTCGCCGAGCACGGCCGTCCCGTCGTCGGCCAGCAGGATGTTGCCCGCCTTGACGTCGCGGTGCACGATCCCCCGCCCGTGCAGGGTATCCAGCCCGGCGCAGGCGTCGGTGCCCAGCCGCACCACCTCGCCGGTCGCCAGCGGCCCGCCGGCCAGCAGCCGCTCGGCCAGCGACGGGCCGTCGACGTAGCGCATGGCCAGGTACAGCCGGCCGCCGTCGTCCCCGGCCTCCAGCACCGGGGCCAGGTTGGGATGCTCGACCCCGGCCGCCGCCCGGGCCTCGTGGGCCAGGCGTCGCCGGTAGCCGTCGTCGGCGGCCAGCTCGTCGCGCAGCACCTTGAGCGCGACCGTGCGGCCGTCGCCGTCGTGCCGGGCCCGGTAGACGACCCCCATGCCGCCCCGGCCCAGCAGGCCCTCGATCCGGTAGGGGCCGACCCAGTGGCCGGCCTGGATTGCGGCGGGCATCGGCGTCCGGCTGGTCTCGGGGTCCAGGGCGCCGCCTATCATACGGGCCTTCTTCGCGCCCTTGGCCGGTGTTACAACACTCAGCGTGGACGGCCAACCTGACCCCGAAATCCAGATCGCGGGCTACCGGATCGAAGCCCGGATCGGCCGTGGCGGAATGGGCGAGGTCTACCGCGCCGTGCAGCTCAGCCTCGGGCGCCGGGTCGCGCTCAAGGTCCTGGTCCCGGAGCTGGCCGCCGACGACCGCTTCCGCCGGCGCTTCCTGCGCGAGTCGCGGATCGCGGCCAGCATCGACCACCCCAGCATCATCCCGATCTACGAGGCCGGCGAGGACGGCGGCCGGCTCTACATCGCCATGCGTTACGTCGACGGCCCCGACCTGGCGACTGTCCTGCGCCGCGAAGGCCAGCTGGAGCCGTCGGGGGCCCTGGCGGTCGCGGCCCAGGTGGCCAGCGCCCTCGACGCCGGCCACGAACGCGGCCTGGTCCACCGCGACGTCAAGCCGGCCAACATCCTCCTGGCCCACGGCCCCGAGGGCACCCCCGGCCACTGCTACCTGTGCGACTTCGGCCTCATCAAGCAGGTCGACAGCGAGCAGGTCGCCTCGGCCCTCACCATCACCGACCAGTTCGTGGGCTCCATCCCCTACGTCGCCCCCGAACAGATCGAGGGCAGGCCCGTCGACGGCCGCACCGACGTCTACTCCCTCGGTTGCGTCCTGTTCCACTGCCTCACCGGCTCGGTCCCGTTCGAGGGCGCCAGCGACGTGGAGGTGGTGTTCGCCCACATGGGCAGGCCGCCACCATCGCTCTCGGAGCGGAACCGGGGGCTTCCCCCTTCCGCGGACGCCGCCGTCGCCCGCGCCCTGGCCAAGTCCAAGGAGGATCGCTGGCCGACCTGCACGGCCCTGGTGGCGGCCCTGGCCGAGGCGCTGGGGTCGAGGCCAGGGGCGGGGCCGGCGCGTCCCGAAGCGGCCGCGGCGACCCAGGTCCTGCACCGGGTCGACCGCGAGGTCACCGCACCCGCCGGGGCGGTCCCCGCGGCCGTCCACGGCCCCCCTCCGGCCGACCGTGCTCCCGCGAGAGGCCGGAGAGGGCGGTGGTTGCTGACCGCGGTGGCGGCGGTGGTGCTGCCGGTTGGGGCGTACCTCGCGGCGGTCAACCTGGTCGGCGCGACCGGCGACCCCGGGGTCGTGGCGGGGCCGACGACCCTGCGGCAGCCGGAGCCGGAGCCGGCGACCTGCCGCTGGGACCGTCCCGAGGTCGGGACCGAGGCCCGCAGCGCGCCGCTGGCCGCCATCCGGGCGCACATGGGCTGGACCGACCGGTTCGTGGTGGACGAGATGCGGTCCTGGACCGGTTCTGACGGCAACTGGCGCTGGTACGTCAAGGCCCACCAGGAACACGACTCCTCACGACGGGGCCGCTGGCTGGTCCGCCAGCAGGACGACGGCCAGCGCCTGGTCCTCGCCACCGCGCCATTCACCACCAAGGGCTATGCCCCCGCCGACTGGCACCCCACCCCCGGTCAGCACCCCAACCTGACCGCCGTGGCCCCCTGCCTCGCCGGCACCTGACCGCCCGACCACCGCGGGCGACCCGGGCGAACGGCCTCAGAGCGTTCCGGTCGCGGCAACCGTGCCGCCGCCGAGCACCTCGTCGCCGTCGTAGAGCACCCCGGCCTGCCCCGGGGCGACCGCGTCCACCGGCTCGTCCAGGTCAAGCCGCACCCGCGCGGTCGGGGTACCCCCTTGGGGCTCCCCCGGCCCGGTGTCGCCGAGCGGGACGACCCGGCAGCCGACCTCGATGCCGTGGGCGCGGAGGCGGACCTTGGCCGGGCCGGCGCGAAGGGGGCGGCCGTCGGTGGCGGTGACCCGCTCCAGGTGGACGGTACGGATGGCCAGGTCGGCCCGCTCCCCCACCACGACCCGGGCGGCGGCCGGCTCGACCCGGAGCACGTACCGGGGGGTGGGGGCGGCGATCCCGAGGCCGCGGCGCTGGCCGACCGTGTAGCGGTAGGCGCCCCGATGGTGGCCGAGGACCCGGCCGGCGGTGTCCACCACCTGGCCGGGACGGGGGCCGAAGCGGCGCTCCAGCCAGCCGGCGGTGTCGCCGTAGGGCACGAAACAGACGTCGTAGGACTCCGGCTTGACCGCCGTCCGCAGGCCGAGGCGGGCTGCCGTCGCCCGGACCTCCGGCTTGCTCAGACGGCCCAGCGGCAGCCGCAGCCGCTCCAGCTCGGCCGGGCCGAGCATGTAGAGCACGTACGACTGGTCCTTGGCCGCGTCCGTGCCCCGGTACAGCCGTCCCCCCTCGACCCGGGCGTAGTGGCCGGTGGCCAGGGCGTCGAAGCCGAGGGCGCGGGCCCGGGCGAGCAGCCCGACCACCTTGACGCGCTCGTTGCAGCGGGCGCACGGGTTGGGGGTACGGCCGCCGGCGTACTCGGCGGCGAAGTCGTCGACCACCGCCCGCTGGAACTCCTCGGCCATGTCCCAGACGTAGAAGGGGATGCCGAGGGTGTCGGCGACCCGCCGGGCGTCCTCGGCGTCGGCCAGGGTGCAGCAGCCCTTGCCCTGGACCTGGAGGTGGGCGGGCGTGTCGGCCAGCTTCAGGTGGACGCCGGTCACGTCCCAGCCCGCCTCCACGGCCAGCGCCGCCGCCACCGAGGAATCGACCCCGCCGCTCATCGCCACCAGCACCTGGTCGGTCACCGTGCCACCCCCTGTGGGGTGAGGACCTCGAGGGCCTGGGCCATGGCGGCCGCGGCGGCGTCGACGTCGGCTCCGGTGGACGCGTGCCCGAGGCTGAAGCGGATCGTCTCCCGGGCCGCCACCGGGTCCCGCCCCATCGCCACCAGCACGTGGGAGGGGGTCACGGCCCCGCTGGCACACGCCGACCCGGCCGAGCATGCCACCCCGTACCGGTCCAGCAGCAGCAGCAGGTCCTCCGCCCGCAGGCCCGGGAACCGGACCGACAAGAGCCCGGGCAGCCCACCCCGGGATGGCGTGGGGGCAGCCAGCACAGGGGTCGGGGGGGCGGTGGGGGGCGGGGTGGGGTCGCCGTTGACCTCGAGGTCGGGGGCGAGGGTGCGGAGGGCGGTGAGGAGGCGCGAACGGAGGGTGGCGAGGGTGGTGGCGGCGCCGGAGGTGCGGTCGGTGAGGGCGGCGGCCGCAGCGGCGCCGAACCCGGCGATGGCGGCGGCGGGGAGGGTGCCGGAGCGGAGGCCACGCTCCTGGCCGCCGCCGTGGAGGAGGGGGCGCAGGGCGGTCCCGGACCGGACCACCAGGGCCCCGACGCCGGTGGGGCCGCCGAGCTTGTGGGCGGCCAGGGCGAGCAGGTCGACGCCGTCGGCGGCCAGGTCGACCCCGGGCAGGCCGGCGGCCTGGACGGCGTCGCAGAGCAGCACCGCGCCGGCGCCGTGGGCCAGGTCGGCCGCGGCGGCGACCGGCTGGCCGGTGCCGACCTCGTTGTTGGCCGCCATCACCGCGACCAGCGCTGTCCGCCCCGGTTGGAGCAGGGCGGCCAGCCGGTCCAGGTCGACCCGGCCGGAGCCGTCCACCGGGGCCAGGTCGACCTGGGCGCCGCCGTCGGCCTCGGCCCAGGCGGCGGCGTCCAGGACGGCGTGGTGCTCGACCGCCGAGCACACGAGGTGCCGCTCGGCCGGCGGCCGGGCCAGCACGGCGCCCTTGACGGCCAGGTTGTCGGCCTCGGTCCCGCCGGAGGTGAACACGACCTCGGACGGTGCGGCCCCGACCAGGGCCGCGACCTGCTCACGGGCCGTCTCCACCGCGGCCCGGGCCGCCCGTCCCTGGGCGTGCTGGCTGGAGGGGTTGGCGGCCGGGCGCTCGAGCAGCGGCAGCATCGCCGCCAGGGCTTCCGCCCGCATGGGGGCGCTGGCCGCGTAGTCCAGGTACGGCACCGGCGCTCCTAGTCGTTCCTGCCTGGCTTGCCGGGCTTCCTCGGCTTCCCAGGCTTGCGGTCCTTCTTGTCCCCGTCCTTCTTGTGCTCGGGTGGGGGCGGAAGGATCGTGTAGGTCAGCTGCTCCGACGGCTTCGGCCAGTCCAGCGCCGGCTGGCCGGCCATGGCCGCGGCCATGAAGTCGTGCCAGACCTGGGCCGGGAAGGTCCCTCCGGCCACCCGGCTGACCCCCTGGACGTTGTACATCGACGTCTGGCTCGCGGGGTAGCCCATCCACACCGCCACCGCCAGCTGCGGCGTGTAGCCGACGAACCAGGCGTCGCGGTAGGCCTGGTTGGTGCCGGTCTTGCCGGCTTCCGGCCGGCCGATGTTGGCCCTGGTGCCGGTGCCGCCGCCGATGACGCCCTTGAGGATGTCGGTGACCTGCCAGGCCAGGGCGGCCGAGATGCGGCGCTCGCCCTTGTTGGGCTCGTCGATGACCGGCTTGCCGCTGCGGTGGTCGATCTTCTCGAAGAAGGTCGGCTTGTGGTACTCGCCCATGTTGGCCAGGGTCGCGTAGGCGCTGGCCATGTCGATCGGGCGGACCTCGACGGCGCCAAGGGCCATCGACGGGGTGCGGAACTGCGGCGCGATGGTGGGGATGCCGAGCCGCTCGGCCATCGAGGCCACCTTCTCGGGGCAGAGCTTCTCCATCAGCCGGCCGTAGACCCCGTTGACCGACCGACGGGTGGCGTCCCGGACCGAGATCGCCCCCGAGCCGCCGCCCTCGTAGTTGTCGACCTTCCAGCGGGTGCCGCAGACGATCTGGTCGAAGCCGCTCGACTCCCACACCGAATCGGGCGAGATGCCGGCGTCGAGGGCGGCGGCCAGCACGAAGGTCTTGAACGACGACCCCGGCTGGCGCCCGACCCCCTGGAGGGCGACGTTGTAGCTGCCCTTCTCCCAGTTGCGCCCGCCGACCACCGCCCGGACGCCGCCGTCGCGGGGGTCGATGGCCACCAGGGCGATGTCCGGGCCGGTGGGCGGCCGCCAGCGGTCCACCGCCTGCTCGGCCGCGCGCTGCATGTCCCGGTCCAGGGTGGTGTGGATCCGCAGGCCGCCCTCGTACAGGCGCTGGGTTCGGCTCTCCCTGGTCTTGCCGAGCCGCTGGTCGTCCTGGAGCTGGCGCCGCAGGCCGTCGATGAACCACGGGTAGCGGCCGCCGACGGTCCGGGGCGGCTGGATCCTGACGGGCAGCTTCTGGGCGTTGGCGGCCCGGTCGGCCGGGACCATACCGAGCTGGGTCATCCGCTGCAGCACCGAGTCGCGCAGGACCTTGGCCCGGTCCGGATGGGCGCGCGGCTCGCTGCTCACCGGCTCGCGGATGATGCCGGCCAGGGTGGCCGCCTGGGCCAGGCTGACCTCGGAGGCGTGCTTGCCGAAGTAGCCCTTGCTGGCCGCCTCGACCCCGTAGTACCCGGCGCCGAAGTAGACCCGGTTCAGGTACCGGTGCAGGATCTCGTCCTTGGACAGCTTCCCCTCGAGCTGGGCGGCGAGGGCGGCCTCCTTGATCTTGCGGACGATCGAGATGTCCTTGAGGTCGGGGTAGCTGTTGCGGACCAGCTGCTGGGTGATGGTGCTCCCGCCCTGGCTGACCTGGCCGGTGAGCAGGTTGGTGACGGCGGCGCGCACGATCCCGCGGTCGTCGACCCCCCTGTGCTCGTAGAAGCGGGCGTCCTCGGCCGCGATCACCGCCTGCTGGAGGAGCGGCGAGATCTTGGACAGTGGCACCACGATCCGGTCCTGCTCGTCCTTGAGGACCTCGATGACCCGGCCCTGGCGGTCGTAGACCTGGGTCCGCTCGGGCTGGCGGAGCTGGCGCAGCTCCTCCAGCTCGGGCAGGCCGGCACCGGCCCCCTTGACCGAGTCGGCGACCAGCATCCCGGCCGGGACGGCGGTCGCGGTGGCGACCACCAGGGTCAGGGCGAGGGCGACCACCACCGGGCGGGCGAACGCCTTCCAGCCGCGCCGGCGGTGGTTGGGCGGGGCGGCCATGGCCGTGACCAGCGGCGCCAGCCAGGACCCGATCGCCCGGAACGGCCGGCCGACCCTGCCCAGCCCGCTGCTCAGGCCGGCGACCACCGGGTCGCGCTCGCCGCGACGGCGGGCGGCGCGGCGGGCCCGCCGTCCGACCGGCGGCGACGGCTCCGGCACCGGGTCGGTGATGCTGGACGGCAGCCACCACGCCTCCACCGGATCGGCCGGGTCGAGGACCGGCCGCCCCCGTCCGGTTCCGTCGTGGTGCCCGTTGCGGGTGCCGCCGAGCTCCCGGGTCACCGCCCCGGGTGCCTCGGCGGCCGGCGCGTCCGACCCGTTCCCGCCCGGCCCGGGATGGTCGAGGTCGATCGGGACGCCGACCTGGGTGTCCGCTCCAATGTCGCCAACGTCGGCGTGCCGGGCGTCGATACGGGTGTTGGTGGACGCCGCCGGGACCGAGCCGGCGCGGCCGTTGCGGCCCGTGCGACGGTCGGCCAGGGCGTCGATGCGGGAGGCCAGCCCGCCGGCGGCGCCGGCGATGCCGGCACCGGCACCGCGGACGCCCCGGCCGGCGGCGGCGGACCCGGCCCGAAGGCCGTCGCGGGTGGCCGCCGAGCCGCTACGGAGACCCTCCCGGGTGGCCGCCGAACCGGCCCGGAAGCCTTCACGGGTCGCCGCCGAACCAGCCCGAAGGCCGTCACGGGTCGCCGTCGAGCCGGCACGGAGGCTCTCACGGGTCGCGGCGGAGCCGGCCCGGACATGACGGCCGGCGGCGGCCGAGCCGAGGCGCAGGCGGCGCCGGGCGGCCACGGCCACCGAGACCAGCCAGGCGACCAGCATGCTCGACCCGCTGCGGATCCCGTGGCCGATCCAGCCGAGGACGTCGGCGACGGCCTGGGAGACCAGGCTCGCCGACAGCTGGGCGGCGTCGCCGGCCTGGCGCCAGTTGGCCGCCGCGGCCGCCCGGGCCGAGATGGCGGCCCGCTGGGCCTCGGCCGCCCGCTCGCGGGCCCCGGCCACCGCCGGGCCCTGCGGGTCGGACAGCCCGGTGGCCCAGGCCCCCAACCGCTCGTCGGCAGCCCGCAGGCGGATCCGCGCCGCCAGCCGGGGGAGGAAATGGACGACGATCAGCAGCAGGCGCTCCAGCTCGGCGGCCAGGTCGCGCTCCCGCACCCCCGCCCGCCCCGCCGCGACCCGCGACCCGGCGCGGGTCTGGTCCGTCCCGCCGGGCGACCCGCCGGCCCGGGAGGCGCTCCGGCCCCGGACC
>DASZON010000245.1:0-4354 GCA_035550755.1 Actinomycetota bacterium
AGCAGGCCGCCGGGCCACACCCGCGGGGTCCAGAGGGCGCGGCGGTGGCCGGGGTCGGGGACCATGAGCTCGCGGTCGGTCCCCTGCAGCAGCAGGTAGGCGTCGCCGCTGGGGAGCAGCCGGGCCGGCGCCGCCGGGCCCGGCTCGGCCTGGAGGGCCGGCACGTCGCGGCTGAGGACCCAGCCGTCGCCGACCGGGGTCTGCACCGGCGTCACCGATCCGCCAAGGGCCTGGAAGGTGGCGGCGCCCAGCTTCGGGTGCAGGCCCGCCCACCGGGCGAACGAGCCCGGCGTCGTGGGCCCGTAGATGTGCAGGTAGCGGCGTGCGAGCTCCAGGCGGGCGTCGCGCGGGTCGACCGCGGGCGCCGGCGCCATCCACACCGTCGGCCGTCGCGCGCCGTCCCAGCGCATCAGGACCGTGCCGGTCGGGGCCGCGTACCTGAGACTGCCCGGATGCACCCCGAGCGCCCGCCCGATCTCCCCGGAGGCCATCCGCGCGTCCCCCAGGAACGACGCCATGCGGGCGGCCAGCTGCTCGGCCCGGCGCCGGCCCTCGCCCTGCTCGGGGAGCGTCCCCAGCGTGAACAGGGCATGGTCGCGGGCGGCGACCACGAAGACGTTGTAGCGCGGCCCCCACACCTGGACCAGGGACGGGTCCTCCCAGGTCGTGGGCAGCGTCCCCGCCACCCGCGCATGGATCGACAGCAGCGCCGCCCTGGGCATGCTGTCCTGCAGCCCCGCCCACGCCGCCCGCCGCAGCGACCGCGCCCCGGCCGGAAGCCGCCGGTCGAGGCCCCCGGTCGCGCGCCGGAACCCCGTGACCTGCGAGCGGGTGACCTCCAGCCGAGGCTTCATCCCCCCACCTCACCACAGCTCACACGCTGGACGCGAACTCCCGCAGGTCGGCGTTGAACCGGTCGGGGACCTCGAGGAAGGGGCTGTGGCCGACCTGCTCGTACCAGCAGGACTTGGCGTGGGGGATGAGGCGGGCGTGATGCTCGCCCATGGAGGGGAGCACGATCCGGTCGTCGAGCCCGTGGGACAGGAGGACCGGGACGGTCAGCCGCTCCAGCAGCTCGTCATGGCTGATGGTCCGGCTCAGGAGTGCCTGGCGGACGTGCGGGGGCACCACGCTGTTGTAGCCGAGGGCGAGGTACCGGTCCTTGGCCGGCAGCTCGGCGGTGGTGGTCAGGTCGACGAACCGCTCGATGGCGGCGGTGCTGGTCTCGGCGTCGCTGGAGAACAGGCCGGGGAAGGTGGCCACGAACTCCTGGCCGAGGAAGGGCAGGACCGGCTCGCCCAGCCCCGACACGGCGCCGACCAGCACCACGCCGCCGATGGTCGCCTCGCCGTGGCGCTCGAGGTAGTCGGCGATGACCACGCCGCCGTAGGACCAGCCGCAGAGGATCGGCCGCTCCAGCTCCAGCGCCTCGATGACGGCGTGCACGTCGGCGGCCCACAGGGCGGGGTCGCCGTAGGCGTCCCGCGGCTTGTCGGACTGGCCGTGGCCGCGCAGGTCCACCGCCACCAGCCGCCGGTCGTGGCCCAGGTCGGATTCCAGCTGCCGGTCCCAGCTGCGGCGACTCTGCGACAACCCGTGCAGGAACAGCACCGGCCGTCCCTCGGGGTTGCCGGTCTCCTCGACCGCCAGCCTGACCCCGCCCCCGCCGTTGACCCAACCGCTGCGGTGTCCGTTCATGGTCTCCCTCCGTCCTCCGGGTGGCTCGTGCCTGGAGGCTAGGGAGCGGTGGGGGGAGCGGGCATCGGGATGGTTCCGCACCGGAGCCTGTCGGGAATGCTCCCGATGGCCCCCGGTCAACCAGGGTCGGGTGGGCCCAGGCCGTGCTGGGTCGCCCAGACGGCGATCCGGGTGCGCGAGCGCAGGTCGAGCTTGGTCATGATGTGGTCGACGTGGCTGCCGACGGTCTTCTCGGCGATGGCCAGCGCCCGGGCGATCTGCCGGTTGGTGAGCCCCTGGGCGATCAGGCGGCTCACCTCCCGTTCGCGGGGCGACAGCCGGTCGGCGCCGGCGTCCCCGGCGGCGGCGCCCGCGGGCCGGTCGATGCCGGCCAGGGCCAGGGCGACCGCCGCCTCGGCGGACAGCGCCAGTCCCTCGGCCCAGGCCCGCTCCCAGGCCGCGGCGCCGAGCCGCTCCCGGGTGGCGTCCCGGTCGCGGGCGAGGGCCGCCTGGTCGACGGGGGCCAGCGGCACCCCGATCACGTCGAGCAGCGCCGTGCTGGCGGCGAGCAGGCGGGCGGCGCGGCGCGGGTCGCCGGCGTCGGCGACGGTCCCGGCCAGCCCGGCCAGGCACTCGGCGATCCCCTGCCGGTTCCCGAGGTCCCGCTGCAGGGCCAGGCTCTCGGCCAGCCGCTCCCTGGCGGTGGCGAGGTCGTGGGTGGAGCGGCTGACCTGGCCGAGCTTGTGCAGCGCCGAGGCGATCCCCGGGGTGCCGTGCAGCTCCCGCCAGAGGGCCAGGCTCTCCTGGTAGCGGGCGGCGGCCTGCTCGTGGTCCCCGGCCAGCTGGGCCAGGTCGCCGAGCAGGTTCAGAGCGCCGGCGACCCGGTCCTTGAGGCCGTGCTCCCGGTAGCGGGCGAGGCTCTCGCGCAGGATGCCGCCGGCGGTGCCGTACTCGCCCTCGTGGTAGGCGACCATCCCCAGGTCGCCCAGGAGGGGCAGGCCGCCGGTGGTGTCGCCGGCGCGCCGGTACTCCAGGAGGCTCTCCTCGAACAGCTCCCGCGCGGCCAGGTGGTCGTGCTGGTCGAAGCGGACGTGGCCGAGGACGTGCAGCGCCTCCGCCAGGCCGCCCCGGTCGCCGACGCCGCGCCAGAGCCCGGCGCTCTCCTCCAGCAGGGTGTGGGCGGCCGCCAGGTCGCCCTGCCGCCAGGCCAGCGTGCCCGCGCCCAGCAGCGCCTGGGCGCGGGCCCGGCCCGACGGCGCCCTGGACAGCGCCAGCGCCAGCCAGCGGCGGGCCTCGCCGGTCAGGCCCCGCTGGAACCAGAAGTACCAGAGCGCCCCGACCAGCAGCACGCCCTGGTCGGCGTCCTCGGGGTCGGCCGCGGCCAGCGTCCAGGCCAGCGCGGCCCGGAGGTTGTCCAGGTCGGCCTCGAGCACGTCCCGCCAGTGCTGCTGGTCGGGGCCGCGCAGGCCCGGCTCGGCGTGCTCGGCCAGGGAGCGGAACCAGGCCGCGTGGGCCCGCCGGGCCTCGGTCGCCTCGCCGCCGGCCTCCAGCCGCTCCGTCGCGTACGCACGGACGGTCTCCAGCATCGCGAACCGGGGCTCCCCGGCACCGGCCGCCGCCGGCTGCAGCAGGCTCCGGTCGACCAGGGCGGCGACCAGGTCCAGGGTGGCCGGCGCCCCGCCCGGGTCGACGGCCTCGGCGGCGGCCAGGGTGCAGCCGCCCGAGAACACGGCCAGGCGGCGGAACAGCCGCTGCTCGCCCTGGGACAGCAGGTCGTAGCTCCAGGCGATCCCGGCGCGTACGCTCCGGAGCCGCTCCGGCTGGTCCTGGGCCCCGTCGGTCAGCAGCTCGAGGCGGCTGGTGAGCCTGCCCAGCAGGGCATGCGGGGGGAAGATGCTGATCCGTGCCGCCGCCAGCTCGATGGCCAGCGGGAGCCCGTCCAGCCGCCGGCAGATCTCCACCACGTCGCCGGCGTTCTGGTCGTCGACGACGAACGCGGGACGCACCGCCCGGGCCCGGTCCAGGAACAGGTGGACCGCCCCGAACCGCTCGAGGCTGGCCGCCGGCGGCAGCGGCCCGGGGTCGGGGAGCGTCAGCGGCGGCACCGGGAAGAGCTGCTCGCCGGAGACACGCAGCAACGCCCGGCTGGTCGCCAGCACCGTGAGGCCGGGGGCGGCACCCAGGAGCTCGACCAGCAGCGGCCCGGCCGCCGCCAGGTGCTCGAGGTTGTCGAGGATCAGCAGCGTGGTCCCTGCCCGCAGGTGCGCCGACAGGGCGCCGGCGGCCGTCTCGTCGCTCACCTCCAGGCCGACGGCCCGGGCGACCGTGACCGCCACCAGCCCGGCGTCGCCGACCGGGGCCAGGGGCACGAACGCCACCGTGTCGAACCCCGTGTCCAGGGTGGCGGCCACCTCGATGGCCAGCCGGGTCTTGCCCACCCCGCCGGGGCCGGTCAGCGTCACCAGCCGCGCCGCCCGGCCAAGCAGCAGGTCCCGCAGCGCCGCCGCCTCCCGCTCCCGGCCGACGATCGGGGTCAGCGGCACCGGCCGGCGACCGGCCCACGCCGGCCGCGATCGCTCCGAACTGGGTACAGCGGCCATCCCAACCGGCCCTCCGGGCAGATGCCAGGAGGGCACATGATATCGGCGCGCCGCGGCGGCCCAGGGCGGGCCGCCGC